>JBGSVC010000126.1:0-20745 GCA_041753175.1 Planctomycetaceae bacterium | reverse complement strand
CCGTTTCGAGAACCTCATCACACGATCTCCGAACCGGGCTTGGTCGGCGGGGGAAGCGTGCCCCAGCCCGGTGAGATTTCGATGGCACACAACGGCGTGCTCTTTCTCGATGAACTGCCGGAGTTTAATCGCAAGACTCTGGAAGTGTTAAGGCAGCCTCTCGAAGAGCAGAAAGTAACAATTTCCAGAGCCATCGGCTCAACGACCTTCCCTGCTAATTTTATGCTGGTGGCTGCCATGAACCCCAGTCCGGCAGGTTACGGTCTTGATTCGGGCCGCGCTGTCAACGCCCAACAAATGGAAAAATATCTCTCCAAAATTTCCGGACCACTCCTCGACCGCATTGATATTCATATTGAAGTTCCAGCAGTCCCTTTTCGGGATCTGGCCAATCGACAAGAAGGAACGAACTCTACGAAAATGCGAGCGCAAGTCATGCAGGCTCGTGACATTCAGGCACGACGTTATGCCCAGGAATCCAAAGGCAAGGTCAACGGCCGCATGTCGACCAGACAGATTCGAAAGTATTGCGAACTCGATCAGACAGCAGAAACGTTGCTCAAAACGGCCATGGAGGAGATGGATCTTTCAGCGCGAGCACATGATCGTATTTTGCGAGTCTCCAGAACGATCGCTGATCTGGAAGGATCTGAGAAAATCACCATGCTGCACTTGAGTGAAGCGATCAATTACCGAAGTCTGGATCGAAAGTATTGGCGGTAATTTTTTGACGACGCTCAATCCCAATTATCAGCTTCGGTTTGTGCTCGATCACTATTCTCTTGACTGCTTCCTTCTATGACATGTCGAACCAGTTTTTCGAGTTCTTCATGATCAGGAATCGGAAGTGAGAGAATTTGATTGCTCTCTTTGGCAGCCGTGACAGCTCTTAAGAGTGATTTGCTGATCTGGGTTTGTTGTGCAGGAGTGTAGTGTTCCAGCAGCGCATTAAGCCTTCTTCGTCGTACAGGATGATTCCCTTCCGAGAGATCCGAAAAGGCTTCTGCAATCCGCATGCATCGTAGATAGGGGTCATATTTCCCATCAGTATTGCCTCTGAGAAGTGCATCATGATGGTTGGCGACAGGCCAGATCAGTGAGCCTGGAAAATCCCAACTTTGCAGGATCGCTGCCGAGACTTCTGCATGGCCGATCGCGACAGCATCTTCCTCAACACTCGCCAGGTGCAGCGGACCAATCTCCATTGTTCGCTTGATCACAAATTGGAAATAACGTTCGCCAAAATGGGCGGCAAGAACAAGAATTCCCAGATCCTGCAGCATCCCCAACAGATACCCCATTTCGGGAGAAACCTTCTCCACATCTTCGGCGATCGCTTCTGCAATATGGGAATTGAGAGCCACGCGTCGGTAATACCAACTCCGGAATGAATCTGTCCAGTGTGATAGCATTGTTGAGTTGATCGTCCGCGATGCCAACGATAGACACACTACGATCGATCGTCGCGGGCCGAGCAGTTTGACGGCATCTTTAACCGAATTGACTCGGGCATGAATCCCCATCGATGACGAGTTGGCGACTTTCAACAGCTCAGTCGCCATCGTCACATCGGATTCAATATCTCGGGCCAGGTCTGAGATAGAAATCTCATCCACCGATTGCTGCAAATACTGCATAATCTTGACAAGCATTTGCGGCAATGGAGGAATGTAATCGTAGTCGGCAACTAATGATTTGGCTTTTTGAGAGATATCCATCCCCACGATCTGCTGCACGATCAGGTGTTTTTGAATCGCATCTGAAATTTGGGCATGTGATTGTTCCGAGGAAAGAATTTCCCGGACTCCGACCTTCTCAGCCGGTTGTGTGCAAAGATCTTTATTGGCAGTCAGCAGTAATACCTCTGGGCCAATTAATTCCTTTCGAAGCTTGTCGAGAACTTCTCGACCTGTCAGAAAACCGTCAAGTTCGTCTTCAATCACAAGCAGATCGACACGTCGACTGTCGAGCACCTGTCGCAACTGATCAGTGTTGCGGGCGATAATGCTGTAGACAGAGTTGGCTGGCAAACCACAGGCAAGATCACGCGACTGCTTTTCATCGCGAAGCAAGATCACAACAGTTTTCGCTGTCATCGGGTTGGCAACGGACGCATGTTGCACTTCCCAGGTTTTCGGTCTGGCAGGAGACTGGTCCTGTGCAGGTGTGTGTTGAAACGGGGAAGTCGGCGATTGTGCACAGACGGCATCATTCAGGGTTTGCGCCAGTTCCATGTAGTTGATCGGTTTGGAATAGATATGCGAGATACCGCGCTTACGCAAATCCTGTTCAATTTTTGATTCTGCAACTCCCGATAAAACGGCGATCAATGGAGGATGTGGGGTTTGCAAGGCCTCCAGGCATAATGAATGTCCGTTTCCATTGGGCATTTTGAGATCCGTGATCATCAAGTCAAAATGCTGATGGGCTAACAGCTTCATGGCATCTTTGCCACATTCTGCCTGTTGACAATCGAAGCCGCCGTTCTCCAAGGCGCGGGCTGTCAATTTTCGCACAAGTGGTTCATCGTCGACAATTAATGCAGATCGTCCCATGGGAGTTCACGGCTTTCGTTGAATGACAATTCTCGACGTTTTTTAGTCGACCGGTGATCGTCAATGGAGATGTGTTGGAGTCTTTGGAAATCGATTCTTAGAGATGAGGAAACTAAGATTTGAATCTGATCACGCAGGCTTTCTTATCCGCATGGCTTACACTGAGGTTTGTTCTTCCGAAAAGACACGGATCGCCAACCGCGAAGGACAATCAATTGGATTGCCAGAGAGCATCGGAATTTTGACTCGAAATGTAGTCCCAACATCAGGCATGGAATCGACCTCCACAATCCCCTGATGCTTACTCACCGTCCCATACACCAGTGAAAGTCCAAGTCCGGTCCCTTTTCCAACTTCTTTTGTTGTGAAAAAGGGATCAAAGATTTTCTCTTTGACGTCTTCAGTTATGCCGCAGCCCGTATCTGAGATTTCGATGATGGCAAAATGCCTGACGTCTTCTCCAGCATGAGGTTCGGTCCATAAGACTGGAGTGGAGTGTGCATAGAGTCGAATTGTCAGTCGACCTTCGGAATTCATTGCGTCCCGAGCGTTGAGTGCAATATTCATCAGCGCCTGACTGAGTTGAATCCGGTCGGCCATGATTTCCAGTCTTTGAGCGGGAGGTTGTTCGACTTCCAGTTCCACCCCCTTGCCGAGCACCGGTTTAAGAAATTTAACGAGGTCGGCAATCAGTTCTGTGAGTTCCACACGTTCAAGACTCGTTTCATCAGTACGGCTGTAATTGAGGAGTTTGCGGGTCAACGATGAGGCACGCTCGCCAGCGGCCATGATTTGAATCAGGTCTTCGTAAGGACTGGAATTCTTGGGAACATCCATCAGTGCAAACGAAGCATGACCGGTGATCGCTTGAAGAAGATTATTGAACTCGTGGGCCACACCGCCAGCCAGAGCACCGACCGATTCCATCCGCTGGGCATGCAGGAGTTGCCGCTCTTTTTCTCGTAACTCTTGCAGGCAGGTCCGAATCTCTGTCAGATCTTTCGAGACAGACGTAAATGATTCAATTTCACCATCTTCATTGCGATGAGCAATGAGAATCGTCCAGGCGGCGATTTCCATCCCGTCTGTTGTCAGAAGTGCGGTCTCTCCGGACCAGATCCCATTCTCAATCGCCGAGGGATAAGCGATGCTCCGCATCAGATCTTTGGCCCAATCGGTATAGAACTCGGAAACACGAAAGCCAGTGATATCGATGAACCCATTGATGTTGAGGAGTCGTTTGCCGGCGCTGTTGATGAAACTCAGTTGCAAATCGCGACCATGTTCACACACAATGTCGCTCGTGCTTTCAAGAACTTCCGTATGCCGACGAGATTCCTCATCGCGCAACCGGCGTTCGTGAATATCTTCCATCAAACCAGCCATGCGAGTGGCTTGTCCGTGTGAATTGCGCTCTGAGTTGCCCCGGACTCGAAACCAGCGGTATTGGCCATTCCCCAGCCGCATCCGGGTTTCGACATCAAACGGCTCGTTGTGGTCGATGTGACGCTGCAGACAGTTCAACACTTCCACACGATCGACACGGTGGCAACGCTTTTCCCAGCTACAACAAACATTCGGAAATTCTTCCTCAGCAGAAAGCGCAAGTAGTGCTTTGAATTGCTGCGAATACCAGACACGATTGTGAAGAATGTCCCATTCCCATAAGCCTTCCTGAGTCGCGCTGACGGCTAATTCCCAAAGGTCTCGTGCATGCTGTGCGTTGTCGTCTGCTGTCAAGCAGATCGGATTCTGTGTGGAATCGATCAGTTGAAAAGGTGACGAGTCCTGTGAGTCGCCCGATGTCAAATCGTTGTATGACCAAAGAAGTTGTTGTCTCATCGCTGTCCCCGTTACGCCTGAATTGCATCAAGAAATGCTTATCAAACGTAGCTCTCAGGAAGGCAGCAGTATGCCAGGACTGTTTCTGGCACAACTGGAAAGACCAATCTATCGTCAAACAGGCCGTTGTTAACAGTTATACCGAAGGCATCATCCAGTGAGGCTTTTGGGCATCATCACATCTCCAACAGCACGTTGAGTTCTCTAAGGGCTGTAGAATTCCAGAGATGGAATCATCAATAACGCCCGGTATCAGCCATTTTTTGAGTAATGAAACCGACACAAAGTCGATTTCCAAACGGCTGCTGGCAGGTCCCAAAGTCACGAATCAATGGCGATGACTCCCACATCCGCCCGATCCACATCCCCCCCCCTTGGGAGACGCAACAGCCAGGCCAGTCGCTGTGACAGGTTGGACTTCGATCACCCCCAGCCCTGCAGCAGCGGCCAGCAATGCCAGTCGTGTCGTTTCCGCACCCCGATCGTTGAGGACATACAAAATGAGCTTCTGCTCGTCGTCATAGGTCCATTCCAGATCAATCAATTCCAGCGAAAGTTTCCATTGGGCGATCCGGTCATTCCATGAAACAAACTCCGAAACGGCCCGTTGACGCTGACTCTGATCCGCTGCGATGTCGTTCGAAACAGCCTTTCTGAGGATCTGACAGGAGATCTCCCACGAATCAGTATCGGTGACACGTGAATCGGCGGTAGCAGTAAGTTTTTCCAGAATCGTCCCCATCTGCAATCCGCGATGCGTATGCAGGATGACGACATCGCCGCGATCCAAAGTAGACACCGATGCGGACGGTTCATTGCTCCAGCGAGCATGAGCATTTTCAGGGACTTGTCCATATCGAACGAGATAGATTGAATTCTGCAAATCAGTTGAAATCATAGTGAGGACTCCTCAGGAGTTTCGATGTGGACCAGAGGACGCAAAGACCCATCTTTCATAAATTCTCCAATGACAGTTTCGTGATGGGTATGATGTCCCAGGAAAGAACGTCCGAAACGTCCCGGCCACAGGCTGTGAAAAAAGACGATGACGCGTTTGTGCAAATGTGCCAGATATCCAACAGCGACATCTTCAGAGAGTCGTTTGCCTTCTTCGGCGACAGTGACAGTTTGCCACGTCCCCGGATTTTTTGCATTCGAGCCATGCCAGTCAAAAAGCATCGGCACACACAATGCCAACTGATGTTTTTGGGCTGTCCAGGTTAACGACTGTTGGTCATAAGCAAGGGTTCCGTGAGGAGAACTCCCCTTTGACATCGGCTGTGCCAATGGCAGCACATGCAAACGCTGTTGTTTCTGATCAGCATGTTGCAAAAAGAGCTGGCGTGACGAGTGTTCCTTCGTCGCCTCAAACGTGGCTTTGGTCTGCCAGCGGGATTGGTAAGAAATCAAACCAGACTCCTCGACCTGGACGGCATCACAAACATACAGAAACTGCTGATCACGTGAGAGTAGAATCGTCCGGTTGATCCGCTGAACCGGTTGTCCCTCCAGGTTCATTTGAAGTTCGAGATAATCCACCTCTTCGTCAGTATACCAACATGTACACGACCACTCCTCATCTTCCAGCCGGATCGGAAGATTGTTGTAAGCAATGCTGATATCCCAGGCTCCGGAAAATGCGACTTGGCCACGGGGAGAAAATTCGATGAGTGGCTGATTCGCTTCATAAGCGATCGAAAATAGATCCGCACCAGAGTCCCAGGTCGTTCTCAAATGAGCCATTTTCCCCCAGTCGGTCTGCGTACTCGGATAACTTGGCGAATCAGCAGACGAAGCCTTGACGTTGGTCCCAGTCAGATCAGTTGCCAGTTTGCTGGATTGACTTTTGGAATGATGAGTGGTCGGAAGTTGTTTGACGACTGTTTTATGATTACGTGACATCTCTTTGAGCAAAATCATCGAAGGGTGGTTGTCTTCCCATCCCAGTTCGCTCCCCAACTGACACACAATAGATAACCAGGTCGATTGAGGCACTTGTGCCAACACCACCTGACCATCAGCACGCGTCATGGAAATGGCATGCTTCATCAGCCCCAACAGATTCTGTCGCGTTTTCTCATCGAGTATCTGGAAATCAAACAGACGCGCAAACGTCAACGAACGCGTCAGGCTTCCCAGCCAATACGGAAACCGACGCAGCAGCGTCACATGCGGACTATGATCAGAATCGGTCCCCTCTTCGATGGAGCCCGCAAGTTGCTTTGAGGCCTGCTTGCGTAACTCGCCACTCCCTTTGATTCCTTCAAAAATCAGTCCGATCAAAAGTGCCAACTCACCCTGGAAGATCATTTCCACATCAACGGGCACATCATCTCCCATGGGCTCTTCCAGCAACATCGAGAGTTGCTACGAACCCAGCAGGCAGATTCGCCACAAACTCCAGAGTGTTTCGTCAGGAAGTTCTTCAGCCAGCACGACCAACAAGAGCAAAGCAGCCAGCATCTCCTGAGGTTGTAGACTAATCAATGGATCCGGCTGTTGGAGTGCCTCCATAACTCGCTCAGCATGACGGGCACCTTGACCCATAAAACCACGGCTCGGTTTGTGCTGGCGTTGCTGATGTGTCTGCACCGAACTTGCCCAGTCGATAATAATCTGCAGAAACGGGCCGGGTTCACTCCCCGCAATCATCCCCTCTGTCCACAACAGAGTACTGATCAGCTTCTCCTGAGGGGCGGTTTTCAACGAAACATGCTTGCGGAACGATTTCAGCAGCGACGAACGACTTTTGCCATAAAGTTCACGAGATTGCTTTTTCCATTTCAATGCGTTCAAAAACGTCGATTCATCCCATCGACTCCAAGCCTGATCCCAGTTCCCGAAACAAATCGGACTGCTTTTTGAATCGACCTTTGCAACTTCCAGCGACGACATACAAACCTTCTGATCAAACAGTGACGACCCCGTAGAAAAAAATATCTGACAACCCACTGAGACTACCCGATCACAATGCCTTTGTCGACGATCACTATCGTGAGTTCAAATCAGGCAAAATCGACTTCGACAACAGGAGCGGCCTGATCCGACTTCCATGACCAGTCAATTGTCGATGAAATGAACCTTCAAGTGATCGATCGGGGGTAACGATCGACATCGAAGCCGAATATCCTGGATGGATGCGTCCATACCCAGACTCTACACCGAGCGCCCGGGCTCCGCGCCAGGTGGCCATACTCAATAGTTGTTCTACTGGCAGACCTGGAAAACGCTCTGCCAGAAACCTGACTTCATTCCAAATCGATAGATCCGGATTCGAACCACGACTGTCTGTTCCCAGGCACACATTAATGCCAGCCTTTAACATTTCCTCAAATCGATGTGTTGTGTGTCCAAAATAATGATGCGTGCGGGGACAATAAACTACTGACATCTGATTGGCTGCACCTCCTTGATGTCGGCTGAGAAATTCCAGATCAAGGTCGTTGAGATAATTTCCATGAATGATCAACGCATGCGAAACGCGGCTTAACATGTGTAAATAATTCAGGATCGTTGTCCCGCGCTCGATAATCCCCTCCTGCCAGACGCCAAAATCTTCGAGCATCTGACGAAATTCACCGCTTTGCTGATCCAGAAATTCCAATTCACTGACAGTCTCAGCCAGATGCATCGACACGGGCAACTGATAGCGCTGACACCGATCAGCCAATTCTTCAACCATCCGGGGATTGACACTGTAAGGCGCATGAGGACTAATCGCGAATTGTACCCCGTCCTCTGCGAACGCTGATCCAACAGACTGCGACAAAAGCGTATCGAGGAGATTCAACTGCTCCCTGCAGCGTTGGTCTGACCATCCAATGACTTCATAAAATAACGTCCGATACCGACCGGGAGTGGTACGGAATAATTCTTCGGCGAATCGCAATTCGCCTGCGACCATCGCGCGCGGATGGAGAATGTCACCCACAACCGCAGTGCTCTGCGCAGTGACCTCTTGAAAGCCGAGTTGCATCGATTCGTAAACACTCAGGGGAGATTGCTCTCGTGCCTTGACCAGTTCGCGGATCCAACCCGTAAACGGAAGGGGAGTTTTCAGAGGAGTCGACAGATGGCTGAATTCAAGATGCGTATGCGCATTGACCAGCCCCGGCAACAGACAGACATCCCCCAGATCGATCGCGCCCGTAACTCTTTTCTCAGTCACATCAACAATCAGACCATTCTCAACGATCACAGTCAGATGTTCACGCCAGGGGTCTTGAGTCCCCAGATAAGCCCAACGGGCACGCACTGAGAACTGTTGAGTGATTTCATGCATGAGGTTCACTTAAAAACATGCTTTCATGATTCAATGATTGAATTTGCAAATATTCCGCACTATCCTCGTAGAAAACAAAAGCCGTAACCCCGCCCCAATTTCATCCAACGAAAGTCTGCACACCATGTCAAACCCCCTCCACAACCATTTCACTTTTCTTCTGGCCTTCTTCGTCGGAGCGACGGCCCTATTACAACAGTCACAGGTCCGGGCATCAGATCAGCCAAACGTGATTGTTATTCTTGTCGACGATATGGGGTGGTCGGATCTGAGTTGTTACGGTTCAGAAATCCCCACACCTCACCTCGATGCACTGGCAGATAACGGCATTCGATACACGCAGTTTTATAATACCGGCCGCTGTTGTCCGACGCGAGCCTGCCTGTTGACAGGTTTGTATTCCCATCAGACCGGCGTCGGACATATGACCAGCGACGATAAGCTTCCCGGATATCAGGGGTATCTCAACGATCAATGTGTGACCATGGGCGACGTCTTGCGTTCTACCGGTTATTTCACCGCCGCCTGTGGCAAGTGGCACGTTGGTTACAATCTGGCCAAGCCACTTGACCGAGGATTCGACCGATTTTACGGATCCCAGGCCGGGGGCTTTTTCTTTCAACCCTCAAAAGGCAAAGACGTCATCCTCAATGACAAGGTCCTCTACGACGCCGGAAATCCTCCTCCACAGGGGTGGTATTCGACAGATGCCTGGACCGAATACGCCTTGAAATTCATCGACGAAGCGCAGCAAGCCGACAAACCTTTCTTTGTCTATCTGGCTCACAATGCCCCTCACTTTCCCCTTCAGGCACCACAGGCCGATATCGATCAATGGAAAGGAAAATATATGGCCGGCTGGGACAAACTCCGCAGCCAACGTTACCAGCGACAACTCAACATGGGACTGATCGACGAGTCTTTTGTCCTGTCTGAAAAAGAAGAAGCTGTCTCCGATTGGGACAAGCTCTCCAACGATGAAAAAGAACGGATGGACCTCATCATGGCGATTTACGCAGCCGTCATGACTCGACTTGACCAGTCCATCGGAACGCTGGTCAGTGGCTTGAAAGCACGCGGAGAATTTGAAAACACGTTGATTGTCTTCATGTCGGACAACGGGGGAAACGCAGAAGCCGGTCCCATGGGGCGCTTAGAGGGGGATCATCCCGGAGATGCCGACTCAACCGTGTTTTGTGGTCAGTCATGGGCCACTCTGGAAAACAACCCATTTCGAAAATACAAGCACTATAATCACGAAGGAGGAATCTCCAGCCCGTTGATTGCCCACTGGCCAAAAGGCATCACTTCTCAAAAGGGGACCATTAACAAAAGCACCTATGGTCACCTCATCGACATTATGGCGACCGTAATCGATGTCTCGGGAGCAAACTACCCCGAAGTTCACAATGGCAAGCAGATTCTCCCCTACGCCGGCTTGAGTCTGGTCCCCACATTTTCTGGTGAGCCCATTGAGCGGGAAGCCCTCTTCTGGGAACACGAAGGCAATCGCGCCATTCGCGTCGGCGACATGAAACTCGTCGCTTTACACAATAAACCTTGGGAGTTGTACAACATCAAAGTGGATCGTAGCGAAACTCAAAATTTGATTGAACAGCAGCCGGAACTGGCGGTAACTCTGGCTCAGCAATGGGATGCCTGGGCGGAAAGATCACAGGTCCTGCCCAGTCCTTTCTTCAAAAACTATCAGGCTGGCGACGGGCTTCCCGGACAACCGATCAAAACCACCAGCAAAGCCGATGGGCCTGTCAAAAAGAAGAACACCAAAAAGGGAAAACCCAAACCGTAACTTTTCGAGGACACCGCATCGAGATCGAACCCTCCGCCCAACGCCCCGTCGTCCCAAACATGAGTTGCACTCTCGTGATCGAGTGCAAGTTGGTTGGGGCGTTCAAAAATTTTGATATGATCAAAGGGAGCGACCAGATGCGGTCGCTCCTTTTTTGTCCTATCGACAGGCTGAGTCTCACTCCTGATAACTCATCGCTCATATCTAAACACTGAGATAATCGAAATGATATCGAACACATACTGCTACCTGTGCTTGTTGTTCTTTTTCTGCATCCAGCCGATTGACGCCGGCGAATTTTCTATCGTCTCGGATAATAACCCCCGAGAAAATTTTGCAGTGGAAGCTGTTCAAAAAGAATTTGTCGACCATCTGGCTCAATCCGATCTTCTCAAAAAGACAGACGTGCAAATCCTGGCCTCTTCTTTGCCCGAAAGATTGGAATCTTGGAAAAATGAATACGGCCTCTCCTGGAACCAAATGACGATTCCAGAATCCTATTTTATCCGCGTGGTCAAAAAGGATCAGTCACTGGCTGTTTTGATCGGAGCGATTGATCCCTCCGGAGCCATGTACGGCCTATTGGATGTCGCTGAAGCCATCCGCTTACAGCGTTTTGAGCAACTCGAGAATTCTGATCACCAGCCACGATTGGAAGTCCGTGGGATCAAATTCAATATTCCTCTCGATCTGCGCACACCGTCCTACTCAGACAATTCCGATGCCGCTCAGGAAAACATCCCTGTCGTCTGGGAAATGAACTTCTGGAAAACGATGCTCGATCAGATGGCCCATCATCGCTACAACACCTTGACGCTCTGGAACCTGCACCCCTTCCCATCGATCGTCAAAGTACCCGAATATCCCCAAGTGGCACTTTCCAATGTCTTGCGCGGTCAGCGAAAAAACTTTAACGAAAACTTCAGCCACACCGGCATCGACATGTATCGATCAGAGTTTCTCAAAGACTCTGAAATAATCAACCGCTTAACCATCGATGAGAAAATCGACTTCTGGCGCAACGTCATGCAACACGCTGACGATCGCGGTATTAAAGTCTATTGGTTCACATGGAACACATTTCTGTTTGGTGCAGAAGGCAAGCATGGACTTTCCAGAGCCAAAGTCGACGACAACATGCTCCGATATTTCAGAGCCAGTGTCCGGGAAACCGTGAAAACCTATCCACTCCTGGCCGGTATGGGCATCACCTCAGGCGAATCCATGAAAGCCTCCATGGGGGGGCTTTCCAAAGAGGCCTGGCTCTATGAAACCTATGGACTAGGCATTGCCGATGCCCTCAAAGAAACGCCCGACAGAGAATTCCGACTCATTCACCGCTGGCATCAAACAGAGACCAAATCGATCCTTAAACAGTGGCAAGACTATCCCTCACGCTTCGAACTCAGCTTCAAGTATGCCATTGCCCATATGTATTCGATCCCCAATCCTCCCTTTATTAACGAGGTCCTTGATGAACTCGGAAACGATCTAAGAACGTGGCTGACGGTCCGTAACGACGATATCTACTCGTTTCGCTGGTACGACCCAGCTTATGCCCGTGAGTTTATAAAACAGATCCCTCCACGAGAAAAAGTCATTGGTTACTACATCGGCCCAGACGGATTTGTCTGGGGGCGGGATTTCTTAACAAAAACCCCATCCTCGTCCGTCCGCGAAACCATCATCGAAAAACAGTGGCCCTCATTTTTGCTCTGGGGACGCCTGGCGTTTGACCCCAACATCACCGATGCCCATTTGAACCTGATCATCGCCTCTCATTTCGGAATGGAAGATCCAACGCAATTGATTTCTGCCTGGTCAAAAGCATCGAATGTCTTTCCACTCATCACCCGCACCGTCTGGGGGAGCATCGATGTGCATTGGTTTCCGGAAGCCTGCTTGTCGCATCCCAAATATCGAGGTTTTTTTACCGTCAAAGAATTTATTGACCGCACTCCCATGCCAGGATCGGGCGTCATGAGTATTCGTGACTGGGCAAAAGCCTCATTGGAGAAAAAACCATTCACCCAAACTACGCCGCTGCAAATCGCCGAGCAACTCGGCAAGCAAGCCGAACAGTCCCTCAAAATACTCGACAGCCTGCAGCAACAAAACGAGTCCACATCTCCTGAACTCTCTGGCCTGTTTAAAGACATCAAAATGATGGCTTACTTGGGAGACTACTACCATCATAAACTCACGGCGGCATGCCATTTGGCCACGTATGATGCCACATCACAGCCCAAAGAGCGTGACGATGCAGTAGCACATCTGGAACAGGCGCTTGAAATCTGGACGCAATACGCCGAGCAATATTCCCTGCAGTATCAACAGCGCACTCTCTACAATCGCGTCGGGTGGGTCGATCGCACCGCTCTTATTGAAGACGTCAAAAACGATGTGACGATCGCCCGCCAATGGAAACCCGGCTCACTCACGGCCGCCCCTCAACCAGATCGTTCTCGCTAAAACTCAATCGATTAGGACCTTGGCCTGAGACTGTCAACTGCCAAATGACCGCTCTAATCGTTACAATCCTCAGAATCTGCTGGTTCCTGGAAAACATCCCATTTCCCCCAAGACACCCCCTCGGCGACGTGATACAATTATAATGTCGTCGGTAATGAATCACTGAGCCTCAAAAAAATTCCGACGCCATCGTTTGTTACTTTGAAATAAGAAGGATGACCAACATGACTGGCAGCAAATTGACAGCACTTGTGTGCCTACTGACAGCAACACCACTCCTTGCCGGCGAAAACATGTTCTCCCAACCCCTGTTAGTTCCGCCGGGGTTATCCTATTCGCAATCCACCCCTTATCCCATGTCTTCTCAACCGGTTTACTCACAGCCCTCTTATGGGCAGCCGACTGAACCAGTGTTGATTCCGCAACCGATGGACATGGATAATTATTATGTCCCCGGTGCGCCATCGACCACGATCTATTCGTCGCCCATCATCACTCAGCCAGCCCCGTTGTTTCGGGATGTCCGCTACCGTCAGGAGCGTAATATCCATCCGCTGGCTGTCTCCACGATCGTCGAAGCGCCAAACCCTTGCTACGACTGCAAAAATCCCTACAGCCCCAAATGTGTCTGCATTGAAGTCTGCATGCCACCATGTGGCCAGCCTTGCATCGAAGTCAAACGTAACGGCGACAAACTCACCTATGACTTTGGCAAGTATGCCGTCAACGTCATCGTGCGTCGCGATCATCTTGTCGTCAATTATGACGACTAAATCGAAAATGTTAGTAGAATCCATCACAGAAAAAGCAGTCGCCCCCACCAGGCGACTGCTTTTTTTATTGAAGCGGAGCTTTGATTCCCAAAGGAGACTCAGGAATAAAGAAGGGAACTTGATCAATAATCTGATGCTGGTGTGTCGGCTCAAACCAGGAGATGGCATACGCAACACTGATTCCAGAAAGCATTAGCAACGTGAGTTTCAACCGATCGTGTGAGTGAAATTCGATTTCCGGGAGCAGGTCGCTCAGGGCAATACAAATAAAAACTCCTGCGGAAAACGCCAGGACAGTCCCTAAGACCTGAGCTTCAAAGATCGGCCACTGGCTGATCCCAAACAAAAATAATATGGCCCCCATCGGGCAGATCAAACAGTATCCTGCCACCACCAACAATCGTTGGTATTCGGCAATCTGATCACGGGCCATCATCGATGAAATGGTCAGAGTATCAAGAGGCTTATGCGTAACGATCGCCAGGAATGTCCCCAGACCGATCAGTAACTGATGGTTGTGACTAAAATCACTCTTCATACTCGCTCCCAACGCCAAACCATCCAGCAGCGTATGGATGGCCAGACCACTCAGAATCATCGGCCACGTGGGGCGATGTCGTGGATGCTGACAATGCTGATGATCAACAGCCGTTGCAGAGGGTGCATCGACCTGAGCGTTATTCTGGCGAATACTGAGAGTTACCAACGACGAGTCGTGAGCATGATCGTGGTCGTGATCATGGCAGTCTTGATGAACCTGATCGGACTGTGACACATCAGAGATCTCATGAATTTCATGATCATGAAAATGGAACCAGCGCAGAAAAATAAACATCGCCACTAATCCCAACGTCACACCCCAGGCGGTTTGATCAATCGATTGAAGCTGGACAAATGCATGAGGGAGCATATGCAAAATGCCAATCCCCACCATCAGTCCTCCCACAAAACTGATAATCATCTGCATGCGTCGGTGAGTCAGGTTCACCAGAGAAGGCAAATAGCCTCCCAGGATTCCCACCAGCAACAACAAAATCGAATAAACAACAAACACAACTGTAAATGACAATGGAATACCGCCCATAGAGTGGGAGTCTGAAATAAGGTTGCCAATGACGTCTTATCCATCAAATCGAACTAAATCGCGATGACTTGAAAAGCTGTGACGTGAAGACCCGTGATTGCCGTGAGTCTCATCCACCGAACGACACGTCCCTACATCAGAAATTCTGAGAAAGACGGGTGTGGATCACGATCATCGAAGATTCAGTGAACTTTTCCAGTCAACATCATCATTTTTCTGCAAATCGAATTCGAACGTTCAGTGTTTAATAGCAGAGGCAAGGCCGCGTCGTCTTGTTGCTGATGGCGTTTTGATACCATCAAGCATCATAATCACATTAACTTTCACTCTCTAGTTGTGGCTTTAATTGAAATCGTAAGCAGGGTCGAAAATCGACAAGACAATCAGCAAAATTGCCAAGTGACAATTTGCCCACCGAAATTTTTTACGCTGTTTTTGGATATGGAATAATAGCGATGTGAAAAAAGCATGCGATAAGTTGCCTGAATTAGTTCTCCTTTGACAATCGTCTGCCTCAATCGATATATTCTCTCCGGAATGCACCCGTTTACCGGACAAATGTCTGAAAATAACTATTAAATATATTTCTTAGCTGCATGAGGCAACTCAGGATTTTTGTATGACGAAACGCTCCGCTGTTGTTCAAAAGCGTCCGCTTCCTTGGGAACGCGGCAAAGTCCCCACAGGTTTTTGGAATGATTTGGAAAATCGACGACGCTACATGCGGTGGCTCGGCCGTGTGCTCGGCTTTGAAAAAATGCAGGACTGGTATCGTATTAAAAAACAGGATTTCCACGCGCACAGCGGCGGAGGACTGATTGCAAATTACTATCGTGATTCTCCTCAGTTAGCAGTCTTGGAATGCTTCCCCAAATTCCAGTGGAAACAATGGCTCTTTCACAGCACCCCGCAACGCTATTGGCAGGATCCAGTCAACAGACTTGAATACCTGGAATGGCTCGGCAAAAAACTGGGCTACAAAAAAGACTCTGACTGGTACAAAATCTCTCGTGCCGATTTTCATACCAACAGTGGGGGCGGATTACTGGCCAACTACTACGGCGATTCCGTCTTCAACGCACTGCGTGAATTTCGTCCCAAAATGGATTGGCTCCCCTGGATGTTCCGAACCGTCCCTCAAGGGTATTGGAAATCCGACGACAACCGGAAGATCTATTTGAAATGGCTCGGCAAGCAACTCGGTTTTCGCAAATACGACGATTGGTATCGACTCACCAAAGACGACATCACCCGCCATCACGGCGAAGGTGTCTTTATCATGTATTATCGGGGCTCCCGCATGGAAGTCCTCAAAGACCTCAAACCCAACCACAAATGGGATCCCGTCAGACTGCGTCGATTCGGCCGTGATTGAAGCCTCTTGTTACCCTAAAAATCATCTTACTCAATCACACACCCGACCAGCTCTTCCCAGGCCTTTAACAGGCGGTTGCACCAACGCCTGGATCCGTCGCCGATCTGTTTTGCGTTCACCTGCCTGACTGGCAACAGACAATAAGGCGTGGAACTGACAAAGGCTTCTTCGCTGTCCCAAATCTTCTTCAGAGGAAAATACTCCTCTTTTATTGTAAGCCCCAGCCCACGCGCACATTCCATCACAACCTCGCGGCTAATCCCGGGCAGTAGACATTCCGCAGGAGGAGTCACCAATGTTCCTTGGTTGACCATGAAAAAATTTCCCGTCGATGTCTCGGTAATCTGATCTTGAAAATTCGTCAACAGCGCGCGACTGCCCGGATGAATTTTCTGCGCCTGCTGATCCGCGAGATACCAATGCAAGCGACTGCGATATTTCATCCCCGGAAACAGGCATTCCGCAGGAATCTGCTTGACCGGCGTGACTGTCAAATGCAAACCTGTCTGCCGTGATTGAGACCACTGGGCAGGGCGAAGGGGAAAGGTATGAATCGCCGTGGTTCGTTTTGGAAGTTCGTCACTCAAATCAACATAAGACGGGTTTGGCCCCGCGGTCACGAAAACCACAATCCCCAGTTCATTCCCGGGCATTGAATTTTTAGCAACGAGTTCCGAAATGCCAGACGTGATGGCGTCCGTTGAAACGTCGTCTTGCCACCCGAGCAATTCCAATGCGTTTTGAAGCCGACGCATGTGCGCCTCGATGGCAAATGGAATGCCATGAAAGGTGCGTATCATCTCCGAAACAGCGATCCCATGCAGCCCCAGATCCCACCAGGACAGAGCTAACTGGTCTGCGGGAATGTACTCCCCATTCCGCCACGCCCATGTTGTCATCGCCTGATCTTTCTGGAAATTCAAGGCCCTGCCGGTCCCGCCATCTCGGTGAGTGTGATACAGTGTCTGTTGACAAATGTCATCTCTGCATTGTCAGCATACTCAAAACACCTTTGATTGCACATTCTGGAAAATGATCCGATGCAGGAAATCAATAAGTCCACACGCTTGGGTTGGATCGGCCTGGGTGTCATGGGCCAAAGCATGGCCAACCATCTTCTAAAGGCAGGCTATCGACTGACTGTTTCGACACGCACCAAATCCAAAGCCGCACAGATACTCGCCCAAGGAGCCGACTGGGCACAAACTCCCGCCGAAGTCGCTCATCAGGCTGATGTGATCTTCACGATGGTAAGCCTGCCCAGCGATGTACGAGATGTCATCCTCGGACCACAAGGTTTGCTCACAACCGCGCGCCCCGGAGCGATCGTTGTCGACATGACTACCAGCGAACCGTCTCTCGCCGTTCTCATCGCAGAAAAAGCCCGAGAGAAAAACATTGAAAGTCTCGATGCGCCGGTTTCAGGGGGAGACATCGGTGCCAAAAACGCAACTCTCTCCATCATGGTCGGGGGAAAACAGGACGTCTTCAACGCCGTCCGTCCACTTTTTGAGACGATCGGGAAAACGATCGTCTACCAGGGCCCCGCCGGTTGTGGACAGCATACAAAAATGGCCAATCAGATTTTGGTCGCCGCTGGCATTATTGGGGTCTGCGAAGCATTATTGTATGCCTGGCGAGCAGGACTATCCCTTGAAACCGCGTTGCAGTCTGTCAGCTCAGGAGCCGCTGGGAGCTGGGGGTTAACCAACTACTCCCCTCGAATTTTGCAAGGCAATTTTGAGCCCGGGTTTTATGTCGAACACTTCCTCAAAGATTTGGGAATTGCCATCCGGGAGTCAGAACGACTTCAACTCAATCTTCCCGGACTTCAACTGGCCAAACAACTCTACGATCAAGTCCAGGCACAAGGATACGGACGAAAAGGGATTCATGTGCTCCAATTGGCGTTGGCCCACATCAACGACCTCACCTGGGATCCTCAAATTCAAAATGGTTGATCCTCACAGCGATCATTCACCCGTCAAATCCCAGTTCATTTGGCTGATTCGGTTGTGTTTTGACGCTGAATAAATACAGTTAAGACTCGGTTGTTCAACTTTTGGAAATACTTGGAGCGATGTTCTCATGTCACAGATTCGCAAAGGCGAAATGTTTGCAGGCCTGTCTACCGCCATCATCACCCCCTTCAAAAACGGAAGTGTCGACGAAGACGCCCTCAAACGACTGATCGATCTTCAGATTGAGGCGGGAACGGATGTTCTTGTTCCCTGTGGCACAACCGGGGAAAGTCCCACCCTCTCTCACGAAGAGCATGATCGTGTCATTGCACTGACTTGCCAGCACGCCGCCGGACGCATCAAAGTCGTCGCAGGCACTGGTTCCAACAGCACCGCAGAAGCCATCAGGCTCACTCAGGCGGCTGAAAAAGCCGGCGCCAACGGCGCACTGATTGTCGCCCCTTATTACAACAAACCAATGATGGAAGGGATGTATGCCCACTATCAGGCAATCGCTGAAAATACAGCTTTGCCCATCATCATCTACAACATCCCCGGACGGACTGCAAAAAACATTGAGCCCGACGTCATCAACCGACTGGGCGAAATTAAAAACATTGTCGCCGTCAAAGAATCCACAGGCAGCATGGATCAGGCATCGCAAATCCTCTCTGGAAGTCAACTCACCGTGCTTTCTGGCGACGATAGTTTAACACTCCCTTTGATGGGCCTGGGAGCCAGCGGCGTGATTTCTGTTGTCGCCAATATTGTCCCCAAAGATGTCAAAGCCATGATCACAGCCTTTCAGTCAGGCAACCTCAGTCAGGCTCAGAAACTGCATTACCAACTCTTCCCCTTTTGTCGAGACCTTCTCTCATTGGCCACAAATCCCATCCCGTTGAAAGCAGCCATGCAGATTTTGGGAATGGACACAGGAGAAGTCCGACTCCCTTTAACACCTCTCGCCGCGTCTCAGCAGACCAACCTTGTCAACACGCTCAAAGCCTATGGCCTGAACTGAAACATCGCCTTCATCGAACATCCCATCAGTCACCCCGGAGCATACTCACGTGATCTTTGGATTTGGTAAAAAAAATAACGACGACTACGATGACGAAGAAGAAGAAATCGAACTGATTTCCTTTCAAGGTCCTCACAATGGCCAGTCCATTGATTTAAAAGCCAGCGCCCGTTTAATCGACGCCGGTTTAGTGCCAGCCAAGGAAGTCGTAACCGACGCCATCCTGCGACGCGCCGATTTGATCCGCATTGAGCCCAAAGGCGAACGTGCGGCAATGCTGCTCTCGGTCGACGGCGTGGCTTATCCGGGTGATCGTCTCTCTAAACAGGAGGCGCTGGCTATTACCATGACGCTCAAACTCCTGGCTGGACTGGATATCAAAAACCGGACGTCGCCTCAGTCCGGCGGCATGAACAGCTCCCTCGAAGGCAAAAAGTACGAAATCCTCGTTGAAACGGCCCCTCTGGGTGGCGGCGCCGAGCGATTGACTGTCAAAATCAGAGATCTCGCCATCAAATTCGACAACCCCGAATCAGTCGGGATCCCCGCAAACATGAAAGCTCGATTGCGTGAACTCGCCGGTGCCAAAAAAGGCCTGTTCATTGCCGCAGGACCTCCACGCAGCGGACTGACAACCACGTCCATGGCGATGATGAAAATGGTGGATGTCTATATCATGTCCGTCTATACGATCGCTGACCTGGGAAACAGAGATTTCACCAACGTCACCAAATTTGAAGTCAATCCCAACGATTCCCTGGAAACAACCATCCTCCGCTGCAAACGCGTCGATACTGATTTTCTTTACTGTCCTCCCATCCGTTCCTCGGAAGTCGCCAAGACATTGATCAAGGAACAGGAAAACCTCGCCATGCTCGCCGAGATGCCAGCCAACGATGCAGCAGCCGGAATCGTACAGTTGATGAAACTCGTCGAAGATAATGCACTCGTCGCTCAAGGGTTGAAAGCGGTCGTCAGCCCCAAAGTCGTCCGGCTGCTGTGCGATGAATGCAAAGAAGCCTTCCGCCCTAACCCGAAAATCATTGCCAAAGCCGGCCTTCCTCCGGAATCAAAAATTCTCTATCGCGCTCCTGTACCCGAAGAAGGGGAAGAACTCGAACCCTGTGAAAAATGTGGCGGCATTGGCTTTTTCGGTCGGACCGGCATCTTCGAAATGATCGAAGTCGATGAAACAATCAAAGGCCTGATCGCCAAAGGGGCAAATATAAACGAGATCAAAGCCGCTGCCCGCACCGCAGGGATGCCCTCCTTCAAAGATGGCGGACTGGCTCTGGTCGCCGAAGGCAAAACATCACTGGAAGAACTCCAGCGGATTTTTAAGTCGGCATAATCCCCTTACTGGCATCATCCCCTCGCGTATCATTCTCAGATTGATCTTCCGCGACTGAAAATGAACGCTGGCCTGCCATGAGCCGCCAAATTAGCGCGACTCGACGACTATCTGAGCCCGCATGAAACGAGATGAATTGAGTTCTCAAGACCTGTCTCGTCTCACAAACACCCCGTAACCACATAACCATCAAATGGTTACAGCTCAGCTTAATCAATG
>JBGSVC010000125.1:0-2514 GCA_041753175.1 Planctomycetaceae bacterium | reverse complement strand
GGTCTGGATGTGATTTGGTTTCAAGTCAATCGCTGGGAGTTGCCTCGGGAATTCCGGCAATTGCTGATGTTTGCAGGATTGCTGGGACTATCTCTTGTTTCGCTACGTTTCATTTTCCAAAGGGTGGTGATCCCATTTCGAGACAAGGGGATGGCTTTGCTGGTCGAGCGTCATTTCCCGAAGTTTTCGGATCGATTGATCACGACTGTAGAACAGTTGGATGAACCGCAAGCGGAACGCACACCGCTGACAAGTGTGATGCTCAAACAGACTGCTGCTGAAGCACATCAGATTCTTAAAGGGCTGGATTTATCCACGATGTTTGATCAGGTTCCCTTGCGTCGGATGATTTCGGCAGCAGGTCTGGTATTGGCATCAGTCTTAATTTTGATGTTGCTAAATCAGGCGGCGGTAGCACGCTGGGCAAATGGCTTCGTACGCTTTCAAGATGAGTATTGGGTACGAGAAACGAGCTTGCAGATGAAGGTACTTCGTCAACCCGGTGATGAACTACTTGAGTTTCGCGACAATCAGATCAAACATGGTCGCGGACAGGATTTGACGTTGCTGGTCGATTTGTCAGAAGATTCTCCGATCCCCGAGCGTGTTTTATTGACCTATCGCTTAAAAAATGGAAAGACAAATCGGGTCGTCATGAGCCATCCCAAGGAGCGTCGCTTTCAGCAGACACTCAATGAAGTAATGGATGATGTTTCGGTATGGGTGGTTGCCGGAGATTATCGCAATCGGAATCCCTATCGAGTCGAAGTTGTCGACCCGCCACGAATTGATCGAGCCAGATTGCTATGTCGTTATCCAGAATATACGGGATTAAATCGCACATCAGAAGGAGGTTGGACGCCTCAGCCGATTAATGGAATCTCGTCTTTTGTGCCTGAGGGGACGGTATTTTACCTGGATGCAACTTCGAACAAACCTCTCAAAACGGTGACAGTGCGCAATGCGCGATTTGAAATGACGCAGAAATCAGGGAGCGTGAGTCAAGATGCGACAAATAGCCTGGTCCAAACAAACAGTCAACTTCGCATACGTTCAGAATCAGGTCTCAATGATCGCATGCTTGAATGCCTTGTCAATTGGACAAAGTTAAATGATGGAGGGGCACCATCCGATCTGCAGACGCTGCGCGTCGCGTTTGAGATGACGCCTGATGTCGACGCAGCGTATGATGCTTTAGATGACAATGCCGCAGGTATCCCATTAGAGCCAGAATCGATGTTGCAGATCTGGCTTGAAGACTTGGATGGTGTGCGTGCCCTTGAGCCTGTCAAGTTCTTGATCAATGCAATCAAAGATGAAATTCCGGTGGTGGAATCGGAACTCAAGGGGATTGGCAAATCAATCACGATGCGCGCAGACATTCCCATCAAAACGTCAGTGAGGGATGATTATGGTATTCAAGAATATGCTTTCGAATATCGCATGGGAAAAAAGTCGTCGGAAAGCGATGACGGATCGACGGTGACGCCGACGCGACAAACGATCGGTATTGGACGAGGGTCGCCCCGCGAATGGAGTTCCAGCGGATTAAATACGAATGGGACCGTGCGTTTCGAGGTCTTGCCGTTTAATCTGACGTTGGGAGAGACGCTGCAATTGTCGCTGGTTGCCCGAGATGAAAACATGGTGTCTGGTCCGGGAGTGGGATCAAGTGCGACCTACCTGTTTACCGTAGTCAGTCCGGAGGAATTACTCTCGGAATTGTATCAAGACGAATTGAATCTGCGGAAACGATATGAACAGATGATTGCGGATTTACGCAAAGCGTTAGACGATTTACGTGTCCACCAGGATAAGTTTGCGTCTGAAAAAGTGGAGACTGCATCCGCTGTCAGTGAAGAATTACGATTGTCGCTGTCTGCTTGTGTCGAACGAACATTATATGCCCTGCGACAGAATGCGACGGAAAATGCTTCGGTGGCAAATGCATTCGTGGAGATTCGTGATCAGCTACTCAATAATCATGTCGACACACCTCAGATTTTAGACCGTGTGAATCAACAGATCCTACGACCTCTCAAGAGTATCAGCGATAATTTGTTTCCCATGGCAGATGAGCGGTTGGGAAGTTTTCGATTAGCCTTGGCGCGAGGGACAAATCCGGAAACTTCAATTGCAGATTCCGTGTATGCCGTTGAAGATCTGATTGTACAGATGGAGAAAGTCTTGGCCGAGATGCGGAAACTGGAATCATTTCATGAGGCGATTGAATTGCTCAAAGGAATTATCGCTGATGAGCAAAAACTTAAAGAGACCGTCCTTGAGAAAAACAAGAGTTCGCTGATCGATGATTTGTTTGAGTAGATAGAGGTTTGGGAATGGATGGTCTCAACTGTAGAGAACAGCCATTCTTTAAACTGGCTCGTGATGAATAGAGTCTTGATAAAGATGGTTCGAAGGAGACAACGATAATGAAAAGCCTGCTCACAACTTTGGCGATGTGTCTTTCGATCTGTGTCTTGACGCTGGTTGGGACTTGTTACAGTCAGGACG
>JBGSVC010000124.1:0-13953 GCA_041753175.1 Planctomycetaceae bacterium | reverse complement strand
GTATTCGATGACGCGGCTGCCACACAGGAGCCAATGGAGGACGTCGGGGATCAATAGAATGCGGTCGACCTGGGTGAGGAGTTCTGGTTGTGCCTGTTTGAAGGCGAGCAGTTGGAAGAGCGAGTTGAAGGGCAGGAATTGCAAGCCTGTGATGCGGTAGATGTCTTGTGCAGAGACTTTCCCGAGAGCCCATTCCATCATGCCATCGTGACGGTGGTCGCGATAATGGACGGGGTGTCCGAGCATTTCGTCGCGTTTGTTAAAAGGTGCGAAGTCGACACCCCAGGTATCGACGCCGATGGATTGAATTTGTCCGGGGTAGCGTTTGGCGGCAAAGACGAGCCCTTGTTGAATTTCATGCCATAAGCGGAGGATATCCCAACGCAGGGAGCCGTTGATTCTGACGGGGTTGTTGGGGAAACGATGGACTTCAGCGAGTTCGATTTTGTGTCCATCAAACAGACCGGCGATGAGACGTCCTGATTCTGCACCGATATCAACACCTAGATAAACTTTGGTATTCACCGACAGGTTTCCTCGTGGATCAAATTCAAGTGATGCTTGGCGATTCTGTGCTTGAGATTATAGCATGCGATGGAATGAATGTCAGGCTTGGTGAAGTGGGGGGAAATCAAGTCGAGGAAAATTGCGATTTGCGTCGGATCAAGAGGAACTTTGTGATTCTGCGCGTCGTCCGAGGTGGGGCGGGATAATTTCCAGGATTGATCTATTCAGCAGCTATGCGTTGAGTCTAAAAGAGGAATACATCCCAGACGTGGCCTTTCGAATGTGTGGAGGCAGCGTTTGAAAATTGCATTGAAAAGGATTGGCAATGAAATATCCGTTGGGTTGGCTGATTGTGTGTGGAGTGGCGATCGGGTTAGTTGGTCAGGGGTTGAAGATGTCGAGCGATGTGAAGGGAGACCTGGTGCAGACAATGACGATCCAGCAGGCCGATGCGCAGTATAAAAAAGGGAATTTTCGAGACGCGCTGGATATTTACCAGAACGTTCTGGTGGCGGCTGATATTCCGGTGGAGCAGGTGAGTGATCGGTTGCCCCGGGTCATTGAGTGTCTGAATCGGCTGTCACGGATTGATGAGATCGATCATTTCCTGGAGTTACTGGTGACGACACATGACCGGCGTCCGGCGATTCTGGCAGTCATTGCGACGACTTATCAGCAACTGGATCACAATGGTTATGTTGTTTCGGGCGAGTTTTCGCGGGGGTATCATCGGGGTGGAGGGCGTGGTGCCGAGTATGTGAATGCGTTTGCGCGTGATCGTGTGAGGGCGTTGCAGTTGTATAAAACATCTTTTGACTTGCACAACGATGCTTCAGTGAAAGAGAAAATCACTGATGCTTACCAATTTTTAATGGCATTTACGGAGGCGGTGATTACCGTTTCTGGTCGTGGCGATTTGACGACGTTGACGGATCTTGAAACGCTGCCAGACTATGGGCGATCCGGTGGGCGGGGTTATCGAGGAAGACCATCGTCGTCGGGAGCCAGTATTGAAGAGGATGGGACGCCGGTATTTTTTAAGAAACCTGAGTCTTTCAATGCGGCTAAGAATGATGGGGAGCGATATCGATTTTTGTTGGGTGAAGCGGAGAAAGTTGCGGAGGAAGCAGATGACCTGAAAAAGGTGAATCAGGTTAAGCTGAGGTACGCTCAGTTTTTGCGGCAGAGGTACGGTGTTGAGACGATGCTGCAATTTGGATTTCGGGAGTTGTTGGCTAAGGAGAGTCTTGACGATGACGGGATACCGCTTAATGAAAAGACGGGGCCTTTTGCGGTGGCTTCATTGAACGATGATGAAACGATTGCGAAGCTATCCAATGGTGTGAAGCGTTTTGAGTTGCCAGGGGATTTCAATCACATTGCAGATCTGAAGGAGATTGCAAAAACGGAGGAGCGTGAAACGAGCTCACGGGCGCTGGGTGAATTGGCAGAGATCTATTCCAACCGGATGCAATTTGATCGGGCAGGGGCGTGCCTGGAAGAGTCTTTGAATCGATTCCCGAATGACCGTGCCAAAGAGTATCGTCCACGATTAAACCAGATTGTCGGAAATTGGGGGGAGTTTGAGCCTACGGAAACGAGCCCGGCTGGAAAAGGGGCGGTGATTAACTATCGATTTCGGAATGGGACGGAAGTTGCGATCACGGCCCATGCATTGAAAATTGAGGCACTCCTGGGGGATATGAAGGCATATTTGAAAACGCAGCCGCGGAATCTGAATAACTTCGGCAATTATCAGATCGAAGAAATTGGTAATCAGATTGTTCGTGAGAATCGACGGAAATATGTGGGGGCTGAAGTTGCCAACTGGATCGTTGAGCTAGAACCCAGGGCGAAGCATTTTGATAAGCGTATTTCAATTCAGACACCGTTACAAAAAGCGGGGGCCTACCTGGTAGAAGCCAAGATGCAGGATGGGAATGTTTCGCGGGTGGTGATGTGGGTGGCAGATACGGCGATTGTCAAAAAGGATCTCCATCAAGCAGATTTGTATTATGTGGCGGATGCGGCGAGTGGCAAACCGATTGCGAAAGCGAATGTTGAGTTTGTGGGATTCCGCTATCCCTATGTTGATGACAAACAGAGAAGTCTTCCGGTCCAATTTGCCAATATTTCAGAAAAGACTGATGAGAATGGGCTGCTGATTATCGAGCCTGGTCGATTGGATCAGGAGATGCAATGGATGGCGATTGCGCGAACAGAGGATGGAAGGCTGGCGTATCTCGGTTTCCAGAATATCTGGTTTCAGGAATCGAGTGTTGATCGATATGACGAAAGCAAGGCGTTTTTAGTGACGGATCGTCCGGTGTATCGGCCGGGGCAGAAGATGTCGTTTCAGACGTGGTTGCGTCGAGCTGATTATCTTTCTGATGAGGGGCGTAGCTGTCCGAAAGAGGGCGAAAAGTTTTCAGTGGAAATTCGTGATCCGAAAGGTGAGATTGTTCACGAGGCGAAGCATGCGGTGGATCGCTATGGTTCGTTTAATGGAGAGATCACGATTCCTGATGATGCAACGCTGGGTGTCTATACTGTGAGCGTGCCGTGGGAAAACGGATATGGGGGGAGTATTTCGTATCGTGTCGAGGAATATAAGAAGCCTGAATATGAGGTGATTATTGAGTCGCCTGAAAAGCCGGTTTCATTGGGAGAGACGATCACTGCGACAGTGCGGGCGAAGTATTACTTTGGAGCGCCGGTTACTCATGCGAATGTGAAATACAAAGTCAGCCGAACCAAACATACAGCGAACTGGTATCCTGCGGGGCGTTGGGACTGGTTTTATGGGAATGGGTATCGTTGGATGGGCGTTGACTATGGATGGTATCCGGGCTGGGGTCGGTGGGGTTGTTTTATGCCGCATCCGACGTGGTGGAATTCGCCGTCTGATCCGCCGGAGATTGTCGTCGAGGATGAAGTCGAGATTGGAGAGGACGGGACGGTTAAGATTGAAATTGATACGGCGCTGGCGATGGCGATTTATGGAGAGTCGCAGTCTCACAGATATGAGATTAGTGCAGAAGTAGTCGATGAATCTCGTCGGACGATTGTGGGAACGGGAAATGTGCTTGTGGCGGCTGAGCCGTTTCAGGTCACGACGTGGCTTGATCGTGGGTATTACAACGTGGGACAGCCGGTGAGTGTGACGGCAAAGGTGCAGACACTTGATCGCAAACCAATTGTTGGCGTGGGTGAATTTGAGTTGTATGCGATCAGCTATTCTGAGGAGGGGAAGCATAATGAGAAGTTAGTCAAGAACTGGACGGAGAAGTTGGATGTGCATGGGGAGGCGAAGGTGACGTTTAATGCCACGCAAGCCGGCCAATATCGGGTGGCTTATCGCTGCACGTCTGATGAGGGAGAGATCGAAGAAGGAGCGACGATTTTCATCGTGAGGGGGGATCAGTGGCAGTCAGCGGAGATTACGTTTAATGATCTGGAGATGGTGATTGAACAGCCGACTTATCAAGTCGGTGAGACGGCGAAGATTCTGCTAAATGCGAATCGGGCTGATACGACAGTGCTGTTGTTTGTACGGGCCAAGGATGGTGTTTATCCGAAACCGCAGATTGTGACGCTGGATGGCAAGAGTGCTGTTGTTGATCTACCGATTCTGGCGGCTGATATGCCGAACTTTTTTGTTGAAGCGATGACGGTCGGGGGAGCGCGGGTGCATGAAGTCACCAAGGAATTATTTGTTCCGCCTGCGGATCGGATGCTTGATGTCGCGTTGAAAGCTGACAAAGAGAGTTACCTGCCGGGCGAAGAAGCGACAGTAACGATTACGGTCAAAGATGAAACCGGTCGTCCGGTGGAAGGATCTTTGGCGATGACCGTTTATGACAAGTCGGTTGAATACATTTCGGGTGGCTCGAATGTGGAGGATATCCGGGAGTTCTTCTGGAAGTTTCGACAAAGCCATTATCCACAGACAGCCGATAGTTTGTCGCATTACACGCCAGTTTTGTATAAAAACGACGACGTGAAAATGAGTAGTCTGGGAGTCTTCGGGAGCATCATTGCTGATGTGTCAGGAAAAAGACTTTCAACAACTCCACAACAAGTCACCGTTGGTAGTGCAGTAGGCGGTTTTGGCGGGGGTATGGAGATGCAGAAGTCGATGGCGCGTGGATTGATGCAGGCTGATGCGATGGCGGATCCGATGGCGATGAATGCTGAAGCGGGCGTATCAGATGACCAGGCTGCTGGGAATGTGACGCCCACGATCCGCAAGGAGTTTGCGGACACGGCGTTTTGGGTGGCGAATCTGGTGAGCAATTCTGATGGGATTGCAACTGCGACGTTTAAGATGCCAGAGAATTTGACGAGCTGGACGATGAAGACGTGGGCCGTCGGTGACGGGACACGGGTTGGTCAGGCTGATGGGTCTGCAGTGACTGCGAAGAATGTGATCGTCAGGTTGCAGGCACCGCGGTTTTTTGTGGAGACTGATGAGGTCGTGTTGTCGGCGAATGTACACAATTATTTGTCGACAGCCAAGAAGACGACTGTTGAATTGATGCTGGAAGGGGGATGCCTGGAAAGTGGAGATGCGCTGTCTCAAAGTGTCGAGATTCCAGCCGATGGGGAAGTGCGTGTTGATTGGAGGGTGAAAGTCACGTCGCCGGGCGAGGCAGTTGTCACGATGAAAGCGTTAACTGATGAAGAATCAGATGCGATGCAGATGACTTTTCCGGTGAACGTGTATGGATTTTTGAAGATGGAATCGTTCACGGGAAACATGAGACCGGAAGAGACTGGCGAGGTGTTTACGGTGAGCGTGCCGGCGGATCGCAAGGTGGAGCAATCTCGCCTGGAGATACGGTATTCGCCATCGCTAGCTTATGCGATGGTCGATGCGTTGCCTTATCTCGCTGATTACCCTTATGGATGCACGGAACAGACGTTAAATCGCTTCCTCCCGACGGTGATTACGTTGAGATCGCTTCAAAGAATGAAAATTGATCTGGCGAAGGTGAGAGAAAAGCAGGTCAATTTTAATTCGCAGGAGTTGGGTGATGCCAAAGAGCGGGCCAAAGACTGGAAGCGACATTCCGAACCCAATCCCGTCTTTGATGAGCAGGAAGTGCTCAAGATGGCCAAGGCGGGGCTGGATCGATTGACCGCGATGCAATTAGCCGATGGAGGGTGGGGATGGTTTTCTGGAGTGCGCGAGAGTTCTTCGGCTCACACGACTGCAACTGTCGTGCATGGCTTGAATATTGCGCTCAAGAATGATCTGGCGCTGGTGCCTGGAATGCATGAACAGGGTGTTGAGTGGCTGGAGACTTATCAAAATGAACAGGTGCGATTGCTCAAGTTGGGAGACGAAGTCCGTGAGAAAAAGGGAGAGCATAAACGATATAAGATGTCAGCAGATCAACTGGATGCATTCGTGTTTATGACTCTAGTTGAAGCGGGACGACAGAATGCCGAGATGATGGAGTATTTATTTCGAGATCGAAGTCGGCTGTCCGTTTATTGCCTGGCACAACTGGGACTGGCGCTGAAAGCAATTGATGCACAGGACAAGTTGGATGTTGTCCTGGAAAATCTGGAGCAATATGTCGTGGTGGATCAAGAGAATCAAACAGCGTATTTGAAGTTTCAGGATGGGTATAGTTGGTGGAACTGGTTTGGGAATGATGTCGAAGCGAATGCGTATTATCTGAAGTTGCTGAGTGCCGTGGATCCGTTGGGTGAGAATACATCACGACTGGTCAAATATGTGTTGAACAATCGCAAGGGTGGCAGTTACTGGAATAATACGCGTGATACGGCGCTGTGCATCGAAGCGGTCAATGATTATCTCGTTGCGACAAAAGAAGGTCAGCAGGATGTGAGGGTGATTGTGCGGATTGATGGGGAGGATGTGAAGACGGTCACGATCAGTCCTGAGACGCTGTTTGATTTTGATCAATCGGTCGTGCTGATGGGCGAGGACGTTACTACGGGTGAGCATACGATTGAGTTGGTCAAAGAAGGACAGGGGCCTTTGTACTGGAATGCATACCTGACGTATTTTTCCAGAGAGGATCATATTGAGGCCACCGGGCTTGAGCTGAAAGTGGACCGTGTCTTTTATCAGTTGATCCGTGTTGAGGATGCGACGGCGACGGTACGAAACAAGCTGGGACAGAGTTCGTCGGTTGCGGTCGAGAAATATCAACGACGACGGCTGGAGAATCTGGCTGAGCTTGAGAGTGGTGATCTGATCGAAGTGGAGTTTACGATCGAAAGCAAAAATGACTATGAGTATATTTTAGTTGAAGATCATAAAGCTGCTGGCTGCGAAGCGGTCGAGGTGCAGAGCGGATATCTGGATTCCGCCAATGGAGCATACGTGGAATTTCGTGATCAGAAAGTTGCGATGTTCTTTACGCGGTTGCCTCGGGGGACCAGCAGTTTGAGCTATCGACTCAAAGCAGAGATTCCTGGGAAATTCACGGCTTTGCCGACACGGGTCGAGGGGATGTATGCCCCGGAACTGAAAGGGAATTCTGATGACCTGAAGATGCTGATTGCGGAGTAATTTGCACGTTTTGGTGTGGAGGAGCAAGCATCCCTTTGGAAAAAACAAGGGGATGCTAAAGGGACTGGAGAGTCACCTGGAGAACTTCCTGGGCGATCTCTTCAATGGTACGGAGATGTCCCTGGGAGCGGCAGTTGATGATCCGCCAGGAGGGCTGTGTTTGAGCCAGATTGAGATATTCCTGTCGGACAGTTCCAAGATACCCTTGTGCGGCTTCGTGGAGATCGAGCGGGCTTTCGGTGTAGTCGCGCGGGTCTTTTTTCAAGACGAGTTGTTGAGAGGTGTGCGCATCGAGTTCCAAATAGATGACCAGATCCGGACGTGGGAGTTGATAAATGTGATACTCGAGATGTTCGATCCAGGATTGGAGTTCGCTGCGTCGTGAGGGATCGACTTTGGCGAGTTGGTAGGCGAGGTTGGAGGGTGTGTATCGATCACATAGAAGAACTTGATGAGTCGATAGCAGTTGTTCAATGAGTTGACGGGACTCGAAGCGGTCACCTGCATAAAGATTGGCAACGAGGAAAGGATCGACGTTGGCGAGATTGCCATAGCAGCCGTTGAGAAACTCGGCGACCCGTTTTCCAAACGCGGTTGCCTCGTAGCGAGGGAACCCGAGTTTTGCAGTCGAGATGCCGGTTTCGAGGAGGTGCTGTTGAAGCAGCGTCGTTTGTGTTCCTTTTCCGGAACCGTCGATGCCCTCAATGGCGATGAGCATGAGGTGCGCCTATTCTGATTTTTCAGGAACGAAATCCCGAGCGAGTTTGATGGCTTTTTCCTGGTTGCTGACGATGTTGAAGTATTTGAGCAGATTGCTGGCGCGGAAGATTGTTTCGAGGTGTCCCTGAACGCCGCAGAGAACCAGACAGCCATTTTCTTTTTTGAGTTTGCGGTGCAGGTGAACGAACTTGCCAATCAGAGAGCTTGTGATAAGGCAGACGGCTTTGATATCGACCACCATTCGATTGATCTCGGTGGTAGTGAGAAGAGAATTGAGATCACGACCGATCTGTTCGATGATCTCTTCTTCATAGATGGAAGCGGTGTGTAAAACGACAACAAGGATTCCATCCTGATTGGTGGCGTTGAGGTGATCGGATTTGAATTCCGAGAGAGAATCTTTAGTCATGATCGCTCGAAAGCCTCGATAAAATCTCGTTGAACAGAATGTGCGAAGACGTGTTTGTAGTTTCCCAGATCGGCCGATGTTCCAGGATATTCGACGGGCAAATATCGGCGGTCAGTTCCTTGAACAAAACCTGGCTTTTCGGTGACGAGTTGTTCGCCAAGGACTTCCAGTTGTTCGCCTAACATCTGGCGATAGTAATCGACAGCCAGATTTCGTTCCAGTTCCGCGAGTGTGGCGATGCGATCTTTGATGAGATCTGCGGGAATCTGGTCGGGAGCATCGAAGGCGGGAGTCGATTTGCGTCTGGAAAAAGGGAAAATGTGGATTTTCATGAAACCTGCTTGTTGACAGGCGTTGAGCGTTTGTTGGAATTCTGCGTCTGTTTCTCCGGGAAAACCGACGATGACATCGGTTGAAAAGGCGGGGCGATCGAGTCGCTGGCGCATCTGATCAAGTTTTTCCAGGAAGCGAGAAATCGAATAGCGACGGCGCATGCGACGTAATACGGTTTCTGACCCAGACTGCAAGGCGGGATGAAACTGAGGGCAGAGGTGTTGGCAGTTGGCAGCGGCGGCGATGAAATCGTCGTTAATTTCCACGGCTTCGATACTGGAGAGGCGCAGTCGCCAGTCGCCGGGGATTTGATCGAGCATTTCAAAGAGATGCCAGAGTCGAAAGGGAGACTTTCCGGATTTACCGCGAGTTGTCTCGACGCCGTAATGGCCGACGTGAATTCCGGTGAGGATGATTTCTTTGTGGCCGCTTTCGATGAGTCGCTGGACTTCCTGGAAGATGTCTTGAGGACTTCGAGAATGAAGACCTGGCCTGACGGAAGGGATAATACAATAGGTGCACTTGAGGATGCATCCATCCTGGATTTTTACGTAAGCGCGTTTTCGACCTTCGAAGGAAGAGATCCCCGAGGGCATATCAGCGATGCCGTGCCGTTGGAGGACATCGGGGAGTTCGCGTTTGTCGGGGACAACTTCAAAGACAGAGGGGAGCGATTTGATGGATTGCGGATCACGTGTGGCGTAGCATCCCATGACGATGGTTTTTGTGCCGGGATTTTGTTTGGCCAACTGGCGAACGATTTGACGGGACTTGGAATCGCCGGTATGGGTGACGGTACAGGTATTGACGATGCAGAGGTCTGCGTATTCGGAATCGTCGGCTTCTCGATAGCCTTTGTTGAGGAGAGCTTCGCGAACGAGTTGAGTCTCGTATTGATTGACTTTGCAACCCAGTGTCACCAATTTGCAAGTCAACTGGCGTTGTGTGTCGAGATCGACTGACATACTCGGCATGACATTTGGACCATTGTTACTTGGAGAAAGGCAGTCTCCCGGAACCTCTGTTCAAAGAGAGATTCCGGACTGAACTGTTGTCAAAATGGGACCAATTCTAGGTAAGGCCGACGTGCGAGATGAAGGATGACTGGAACACCTGAAACGTGGAAAAGAATCAGAGGGCACAGCAGCGGGGCTTACGATTCAGATTCCGGACGTCGGCGACGGCGACGAGGTCTTCGTGAACGGTTTGAGTTGCTGTCGTCAGAACCGCCTCTTTCGTTGTCGTGAGGGGAAGTCGGACCTTGATTATCGTGGTGTTCCAGCATCTCGATTTCGTCACGATAGGCATGTCGTGACCGAGGTGGTCTTGAATGAGAGGAATCCTCACGAGGACGATCCTCCTCACGGGCAGGTGCGGGATCGGCTTCAGGATAGCGCGAGGAGGGTGAGCCAGACGATGGCCCTCGACGGGGTGGTCGACGGGACTGGGACCCGCGAGATGAGGAACTGCTGGATGCGGAGTCTTGATCGTGAGAAGAACGAGGTGTCGTTCCCCGTGATGGTGATTCACGTCGAGGCTGATCATCGGAGCGAGGCTGTCGGTCTTGAGACGAGCGTGACGTAATTTCTCGCGATTGAGTCTCTCTTGATTGTGGTTCACGCGATTGTGGTTCACGCGATTGACTGCTACGCGAGGAAGAGGAGCGCGAGCGTGATTCTGAGGTACCAGAATCTCGAGAGCGTGGATTGCCAGTGCGAGATCCACCTGATCGACCGGAACGTCCGCTGGACGATCTGCCTGATCTGACGCCTTCGTCGTCTTGACGTGGTTCGTCGCTGCGCTGGGATCTGGCGGGAGGGCGATCGGAGAAGTCATCAAATGGTTCGTCAAGATCATCCTCGACCGGGGTTCGTCGACGTGGTGGTTCAGAAGGCCGTTTGCTGCTTGAGGGGCGATGGCCACGTGGTGATGAGGCTGGTTCCCCAGTTTGAATAGCACGTCGGACGTGTTCGGGGAGAACACAACTGACGACTTCGGTCCAGGTGGGAATGTTTTCGTAGAGAGGATTGGGTTGCGTGTTGTCAATCAGAATGCTGTCGGAATCGTGTTCGAAGTCATCGTCGTGATCACGTCGTGCGACGACGGGCTCTGGTTCTCGACGAGGTGGGCGTGATCGATCGTTTTCGCGACGAGGCGCGGAAGACGAAGGGGCACGTTCGCGAGAAGACCGAGGAGATTCCTGTTCGAAATTGAGGTCATCTTCAAAGTGCTTTTCGACGCGCTCGGAATCGCGCGTGTCTCGATCACGTGGAGGACGCCTGGAGTGTGACGACTCCGAGGGGGGTGTGGTGAGGCGCTCCTGATTTGATCGGCCGCGGGGAGTGCGTTCCTGAGAGGGAACCTCTCTAGTGGGTGGTTCTGGTTGACGGGCTGAGGTTTCGGTGCGTCGAGTACTGCCGGAATCTCTGGATCCACGATCCCGGGAGGTGTTGCCGTCGCGAGAACCGCCACGATCACGTGATCCGCCGCGATCGCGTGAGGAACGATCGCCCGAGGATCGACGTGAGGACGAGCGCTGTCTTCCAGAATCAGAGCCTCTGCTCTCTGAGCCTCTGCTGTCCGACCAGGACCAATTTTCCAGGCCATCCCAGTAGTCGTCCTGGGAGATGTCTGCATCGTCATCGAGGTTTTCGAGCACCTGTTCTGGATCGGCGAGAGCTTCGGTTTCAAATTCCTCCTCATCGTCGTCATCGTCGTCACTAAAATCGGCATCAGAGACAATTTTAGGAGTCTGTGGACGAGGAGCGGGGCGTCGTGGGGGTTTGGAAATCGAGGCTTTTGCGGGAGGGGGTGTCAACTCAGCAGCGAAGTCATCTTCTTCGTCTTCGATATCGTCGTCTTCATCATCGTCGTCGAAAGAGAGATTGATATCGTCATCGGGTGTATTCTCGTCATCGTCGTTGTCGATCTGGTCGTCGTGTGCGTATTCGCTGTGATCGTCGTCGTCTTCGAGATCATCATCCTGGATGTCATCGTCGAGATCCGAATAATTGATGGTGTCGACTTCCGAAGAACTGTAGACTTCGGTGAGGCCGGTGCCAAAATCATCGTCGTCAGAGTCGAAGCGTTTTGAGACGGGTTTGGCGACAGGCTTGGAGGCTGGACGTCGCGCAGACGATTCTGTTCTGGGCGAGGAACTTCGGGGGAGAGTCTGTTGTTCGATCAGGTCGTCTTCTTCGTCGTCGTCTTCTTCGTCCTCGTCATCATCCTCATCGTCGTCATCGAGATCGTCGAAGGTCAGGTCGAGATCATCTTCGTCGGAGGAGTCTTCGTCGAGGGAGGTCAACTCGGCTTTGATATCTGTTTCTGGATCAAGAGCCCGGGTTGCGGGTTGTTCGTCTTTATCCATGTCGGAAAGAAAATCGAGGTCTGGCATTTCCCCTTGCGCGCCCAGGCCAAAGAGGTCGTCGGCCAGAGTTTCCCATGACTGCTCGTCGTCTGGCATGAGTGGATTGAGTGGTGTATTCATAAAATTGGAACGATCAATTTCTAATAACGTGGAAGGCGCGTGTCGGCGACGACAACAATCGTCAATCTTCTGGACACCAGCAGCATCAGGACGCCTCGAACATCATCCAGTTGATCTTAATGCATGACCAAGATGAGAAGAGACCAGCGCTGTTAAACCGTTCATTGTATCCAGCGAGAGGTCTGGATGTAACTGAACAGGAGGGGTCAAGCCAAAAAAAGGGCTCAGCGGTCGACCGTGGACGTCTGGAGGAGGGGAGGTCGTCGTCCCCTTTGATCTGCGGATTGACATCTCTGCTCATACGCGTTGTGCGTCTGTGTGGCGGAGTCTGGGCGGTTTGTTGATTCCCTCCTTGGAATCATGCTGCCGAAGTGAAGATCGAAGGGCTGCTAGCGTTGCGCAAATGCTTTATTTTGAGCACTTTTTTCCAACTCGTCTTTCAGAGAGTCTGCTTTTTTGAAGCCGACAATTTTCCCGAGAAGGTCGGCTTCCGGGCTAAGGACGATGATTGTAGGGAGGGTCTCGACTTCCAGGACTTTGGCGACTTCACGGTTTTTGTCAAAATCAAGATGAACGGGGATGAAGTTGGCTTCAATGTAGCGAACCATGTCTTCTTCGGAGAGGGTCGTTTTTTCGAGCTTTTTACAATAGGTACACCACGAGGCGCCAAAGGTGATCAGCATGGGCTTTTTTTGCTGGTTCGAGAGGGAATACGCGGTTTTGAGATCATTTTGCCAAGTGATCTGCTTATGGTTGCCGGAGAAACCGAGTCGTCCCAAGCCGAGGGGAAGTTCAGCCACGGCTGCACCCACGAAGCACATGACCACGAAAGCCGCGAGCGAGGTCAATCGGAGGGTTTTGTTTTGCATGTGACGAGGTGTGACCATAATCAGATTCCTTTCAGCGAAGCCGTCGAGTTCAGGGCTTCTTTAAGGAGAAGCAGACGGTGTAGACGAAATTGGCGAGAGAGTGTCTTGAAATCACCTGGTTTTAAGGCGTCCTAGCCTGGGGACTCCGGAGTTCATTCAATACACCTTTGACGTATTTATCGGCTGGGAAATGTCTGAGCACGATTTCCGGGAGCGCAGTTGTAGCGATTTTTGCAATTACGACGTCCTTAACGCCCTATTTCGCCGAAAGTCACATTGAGAGGTGTTTATCTAATCAAGAGATTGGAGAAAAAAGCGTCATTGGTCTATGTGTTGGCGTTTGCGAGGATGAGAGAAGATTGAGACGTCCCACAAGCGTGGGGCGGATTTTAGCCGCGGTTGGTTGTTTTTTCCCGACGTTGCCTATTTTGAACCTCGCCGCGGGCATCGATTCACCGCACGGGATGCCAGCATTATTGATCTGAAACAGGCACATCGGACGAGGCTGCGGGGGTGGTCGTTGTCGTGGGTTCGGTAGAAGTGGGTTCGGTTGTTTCTGGCTGGGTCATCATGGGAGGGTTTATGGGAGTGTCTTCTGAGAGAGGCTGGTTTTGAGTTGGCAATTCGCCGGTGGTTTGCTCGGCTGATTTGGGTTTGACCAGATCGGTGCGTTCGAGAGAGAAGCTATCGAAGCTATCGCCGGAGATGACATAGTACCAGTCTGCAAAACGGGCGTTGAGTTCTTTGGCCCGTTTCTTGGCGGCATTGAGTTTGTCTTGATAGGTTTTGTTGTTTTGTTCGTAATCAGCGAGTGCCTTTTCGTAGTCTGCCAACTCAGCCTGGTATGCCTGTTGCGCTGGAGAGGTTTCTGAATCTGTCTGGCTTTCTGCGGATTGAGGCGTTGATGTCTGTTGGGCATCTGATTGTGGAGAGGCTTCCGTTGGCTGTGCAGGAGACGATTGTGTAGGAGGAGTTGGCTTCGTGGGTTTGACTGGTACTTCGCCGAGCGCAAAAGGATCGAAAGCAACATTCAGGAACAGGTAGCGACTTTTGGCGAGACTGGAATCGGCTGGGG
>JBGSVC010000123.1:0-10484 GCA_041753175.1 Planctomycetaceae bacterium | reverse complement strand
AAACACCTGTTTCTTGCCAACCAGCATCTCAAACTTGGCGTCGATCTTTCCAGCGGAGGCGGACTTTTTCACCTCTCACTGCCCAACGGTAATAATCTCCTCAACCACACCGACAAAGGTCGCCTTATCCAGCAATCGTTCTATGGCGACAAAGATGGCAGCCTCTGGGCCAAAAAGCCCTGGAACTACAACCCCGTACAAGGTGGCGATTATCTCGGAAAACCGGCCACAGTCCTCAGCCAGACTCACACCCCCTCACAATTGAATGTCACCACCATCCCTCGCAACTGGGCCGGCGGACAACTCCTCGACGAATGCAAAATGGAAGAAACCATCACCCTCGATCAACATCTCGCCCACATCCATTTTCGCTTCACCTACAACGGTACCACCAGCCACGCCGCGCGACATCAGGAAATGCCCGCCGTCTTTATTGATCTGGCTTACAGCACACTGGCCAACTACCAAGGCGACAAACCCTGGACTGGCGACACACTCACTCTCGTCACACCCGGTTGGCCCAATCAAAAATCACACAGCAACGAAGAGTGGTCGGCCTTTGTCAATGACGAACATTTCGGCGTCGGCATCTACACCCCCGGCACCACCCAGTTGACGACCTACTGCCACCCCGGCAAGACAGGCCCTCAGGGAGGGGGTTGCAGCTACTTTGCCCCCATTCGCAAACTCGCGCTCATCCCCGGATTAGTCGTCGAATACGATGTCTACGCCACCATCGGAACTCTCGACCAGATCCGCAACCGCTTCCAGCAAATCGCTCAAAACCAGGGTTCGAATTGACACCACGAACAGCCCTTCGATTTTCAACAGGCTCTTTGATTCCAGGAATTGAATCATCAAAAACGCTGGGTTTCAGGCGTTTTGGGATTGTTGAAAACCGACAGGAGGTTGATTTTCAACAGGCTTTACTAGGCCACCTCATCCAACACCGATTCATCCACATAAATGGCCAGCGGCGGATCAAAATGCATCGCCAGCGCAATCGCATCTGAGGGGCGTGAATCGATCTCGATCAATTCTCCATCACGCTTCACACGAATCATCGCATAATACGTGTGCTCCTGAAGATTATGAATCACAATATCCTGCACCTCTCCGCCCATCTCCTCGATCGCATTCCGCAGCAGGTCATGTGTCAGCGGACGTGGCGGAATCGTTTTCTTCACCCGACGATCAATACTGGTCGCTTCAAAAATCCCAATCAAGATCGGAAACTGCCGCTCCCCTTCGACCTCTTTCAGATACAACACCTGATGGTCGTTGATCTCGCTGATGATGATTCGAGAAAGCTCCATCTGAACATACGGCGGCATCGGCAGGATTTTCCCAAGCGAATTTTGAGTGAATAGTGACACCCAATTATAAGCCGACAAACCCCGGTTCATCCAGACCGACACAATCACTTTTCCAAACTCTCACCTCTTTCAACATCCCCAGACCGGTTTCTCTACCCTCCAGACTGGCTGATTAAACGCTCTTTGCAGATCAACGTTAGCGACATACCTGTGCAACCTTGACACCCCCTGAAATCAACATCTTCGCACAATATCATTAACCAAAAAAAGCATGCACGAGAGCCTACTGCGCATAGCCGTAGCGGGTACTGGCGGCGCGTCAAATGGGAAACAACAGTATAAAACGACCAAGCGCCGCCACAGAGACGCGCAACGCGTACTAGTTCCCTTTCCCCTCGACACCCAACAACACTGCCACCTCCGGGATCGCCACCAACACCATTCCCGAACGTTCATAATCTTGCAGCTTGACAAAAGGATTCCCGCCAATCTGCTCAATGATCTCTCGCTTGAGATAGTAAAACTGAGGAGTGACCTTTTGTTGATCGGGTTCCTCCCAATCCAATGAAACCATCTGACACCATTCGATTTTTTGCAACATCATGTAATACCAAAGGGGCTGAGTCCGATATAAGGTCGTCCCTAAAATAAAACTGGCTTCCGGGTAAAGTTCATGATAATCCGTCAGATGACCGATTACCAATTTTGTATCAGCGTCGACACGCCAATAGCGATACTCTCCTGTGGGAATTTCACTGGCAAATCGCACGATCAGACCCCACAACAGACCTATTCCAACTAGGCCCAATCCCCGTGTTAGAATCAACTTCGTCCGCACAATTTCATAAGTTCCCACTCCACACATCAGCAATATGAGCGGATTGAAATACATAGCAGTCCGAGCCAGCGGCAGCCTCAAACCTCCCAGCAGATGCCCACACACAATTCCAACAAACGTGACCCCAGTCACTGCCATGAGTGTCAGCATTAAGTTTCGATGTCTCCCTTTTGGCCAGATCGCTAAACACAATCCACCGACAATTCCCACCCACACCAGCACTCCATACCCCAGTAGACTCGCCCAACGGGCAGACGGATGCTCCAGGTCGATATCCCAGGTGTCGGGCTTCTCAACAGTGATGTCATAATCAATCGCAGGCTGGACGATCGACACGAGGCTTTTCTTAAGACTCATCGTTCCATATTCCAAATGCCAGGCCTGCAGATATTGCAAGGGCCAAGCGATGGGCAGACTTAGCAGTAACCCCGGAAGACTTAGCCATAACACATTCTGAATCCATCCCCAGACCGGTTTCCCCCTGCTACTCAATACCACAGCGACAATTCCTACCGACACCGCAGGGTACAGGTATGACAGATTCGATAACACCACACCCGCCAAAACAATCGACTGCAACGCCAGCAACAGGCGCGCTCCGCGCACACTCAACTGATCAAAGTTCAGAAAACTTGAAAGCAGCAGCCATAGAGAAAACATCAAACAGGCCAGCGACAGGCTATAACCACGCGCCAAACTCATAAAATCAATGACCGAGGGATCCAGCGCCACCAGCATCAACAAAAAACATTTGACCCAAACCGGCACTTCAAATAGCGCAATGATCATTGCAAGCGAGATCAAATAACAAACCCCAGCTAGCAAACTGGGCAACCGCAGCGATAAGTCTCCTGGACCCAAAAACAGGATCGAAACTTTGCACAACAGCGTGTGCAAAAGATGATTGTTGGCATCGAAGTTGGTGAAATAACGCTCGATCGGTCTGTCAACGTAATTGATAAACGTCATTGCTTCATCCATCGTGATCGATTGAGTCACCGCTCGATACACGTTCAGACTCGCAAGACCACACACCAACACCAGACTAAAAACAACATACCACTTTTGAGTCATCCATCTGGATCTCATCAACGCAACATTTCTTCAAACAATTCAAGTACTCAGTGTCAACAAACCGGAGAATCATCCGGAGAACAGCAGCATTCGTGGAAACACTCCTCAAGCCATTGAAACATCCTCGTTCAGAACTTCTGTTTTGACAACAATCACTACGTCCTGTCTCTAATTATTGTTCTTTTCTTCACAATCTCCCTCCTCAAAATTAAACCGTCAGGGCAAATGGCAAACAAATTTCATCACCCTCAACATCCATCGGACCAACGAAATTGACTCACCGGCTCCCCGTTGTGTGAAACAAACAAGACAATACCGGCGGAGACCTTCGAACCCCGGTGATGCCCAGGAAAAACACACGCTGCCTCCTGAGCCGCACGATGGTGACCATCCACAACAACCGAGCCCACAAACCAACCCCGTGGTTTTCCATTCCAAAAAAACACCCCAAAAAAGTAGGGTGCTGGTGAGTCTTCGAACCGCACCAATCACTCACCCCCTTCGCCACTCACCCCTCACCCGCCACTAACAGGAACAAACCATCAACCACATAAACCACGCAGGTCCCATTGAAACTCAACAACCAGTGAATCTACTCGTAACACTCGACGGCGTGCCATGCCACGGGATATGGTGTTAATGAGCATAACAGCCTGCCATAAAATATTTTTGTACATAGAATCAAGCGGCCCATGGAGAAAATCAAGGTGTGTTAAGTCTAATCAAAGAATACTTTCAATTTCTTTTCAAGTAGCGAAGTTATTATAGACTTTCGAAGATTATCAGGAGTGGAATAGTCTAAAAAAAGAGTCTGATCTTTTTGCGAACGCTTCAAACCTCTAGTTTTTAACAGCAAATATTGTTCTTCATCGGATTCAAAAATAGACACGCTTAGCAATATCGAAAATGAATTAGATTCTATAACATAGAAGTATTCTATTACAGGATTGGATACTGAACAACACGATTGAATCTGATTAGATATTTCTCTGAATCGGGGTTCTAGGGGATTGACAAATCCATGGCTGTCCTTAATCACAAATGTATTGAATCGATTGCTTCGAATCAATGATGTAATGTCTTTGCTTCGCGTGTAAACCACTATATCTGCCATATAAGTTATTCTCGTATGATAACATCGCCTCTTGTCCAGCCGTTTGCAACCGCTCGACAAGTTGATGTAAAACAGTTTGTGCTGTGTCCTATGAATCCTCGCGCTGAATCTGCACACCTTACTGGAATTCCAGAAAGTGTATTCCAGCGCCCGCCGAATCCATATCGAGAAACTGCCTCTTCAGCAGGCAGTAAATATGGTAAAAACTTACCAGTCCTACCCATACCATGATACCAAGCACTTTTTGTGCGCCATGCCCAGTGCGTTCCCCCCATTACAGTATCCGTACCTATAGAAACACTAACTGTTTCGAAACCAGCAGCACCTAATGCATATACTCCGCCGGCTAATGTTCCTGCTGTGGCGGCTGTCCCATACGCCCCCAGTTCGCAACAATCCAGCGCATCAAAATTGCCATCATCATCCCAAGGGCCAAAAAATTCTTCATACGTGGGCTGAGGCGTGGGTGGACTGATCGTGCCACTCACTTCCCAGCCTCCAGATCTCCAGCCCGGTGGCTTATTCTTCTCACAGCAGCTTGCTCCGTCTGAAGTATTACTGCAGTCTACAGTGATTTTCTTACGTTTGAAGCCTCCGTTTCTACCAGTCTCGTAGGTGCAATCAACATTTGATAAACCACTCGGATCCATCCATGCCGGCACAAAATACCCGGAATAGGTATTGTATCCATCCGGATAACCGATCGGATCGCGTCCTAGAAATTGGGCAACGTGGCTTCCCCAATACCTCGCGCGGAAGTAATCGAGGCCGGTTTCTTTGTCGAACTCGCGGCTGGTGAACCGGGTTTCCCAATCGTAATCGCTCAGGCTGTCGGAGTCGAATGCAAAGTTAGGATCGAGGACGGTTGACTTCCCATACGGGTCATACAAAAACCGCTCCACCACCGCCCCCGTCCCATCCGTGATCGCGACCACATCATACGTCACATCCGTCATCGCATACAAGGTTTCATCGAGAGAACCGTTGGCATCGGTGTCGCGGGTTCGCAATCAACGAACAAAAGAGCCGGGGTGGCGGCTGTTTTGTGAGGCGATAGTCTGCCTCAGGAAAAGAGTTCATCGATGTCGTTCGTCCCCCACGTGAACTGCCTCTCGGCGGTCGTGTTACTATCGACCCGCTCTTCGAGAACCTGATCTTTGTCGGGGGCATGGTATTTGTGTCGTGCCTGTGACAAGATCGGTGCCATTCAGAAGCGAGGTTATGACTCATGCAGAACTTGATTCTTCCGATACTATTGGCCAATCTATAAGCACGCAGTACGATGTTATTCGGTAATGTAAAATATATATAAATAATAGAGAAAAACGACTTGCATATAAATCATCGTCAATTTCAGAAATAAGTAGGTGTTCCATTTGTCATTAATACTGTTTATTTTATTTACAAATGACAAACACAGGGAATTTGATAATATAAATGGCAAAGGAACCGTTATGATTGATATAGACAATAATATAGCATAGTATTTTGTTCCTACATATTCTCTATTAAGTATAGCTAAAATGCCAGCTATTCCACCCACGCTACTGAGGCTTAGTGCCGTAAGATTTCGACGAATATTGTCCGTCAGTCCGTATAATAATTCCATTAACGCACATGCATAACAAATTAGTCCGCAGCAAATTAAAGCTATTTCGCCAGCATGGCTAAAAGGGAATGTCATGGGCACTCACATTTCTTTTTGGCAGATGCTGCGGCACGTGCGAAGCTTCTAGAGTGTGTTATAGTGCAGCTTGCATCTATTATTCCATCTACAGTTAATATTCCACCTGTGAGAGTTCCGCCAATCACAGCTCTACCGCCAATTTTGCGTGATATTACTCCAATTATTATCCCTGTAGTAATTTCGACGGCATCTGCCGGCAAGCTCGTTTCTAGATATTCTGACATGTAATGGATATACTGAGCATTTACACTATTTTTGCAATTGGTCTCTGCTATGTCCCGGTTTTCTGGATCACAACATTGCTGTATCGTCGGAGGCGACACGGAATTATCTTTTGGACTTTCACCGGGTGGTGATCCATAGTAATGGAAATATGTATATACGCCTGGTATCCATGACCACCACTTTTTTTCATTCGGATCAACTCCCCACGGCACAAAATACCCAGCGTATAGATTATACCCATCGGGATATTCCAGCGGATCCCTCCCCACAAACCGCCCGACGCCGTTGTGGTAATAGCGGGCGCGGAAGTAATCGAGGCCGGTTTCCATGTTGAACTCGCGACTGGTCAACAGCGTTTCCCAATCGTAATCGCTCAGGCTGTCGGAGTCGAATGCAAAATTCGGATCGAGGACGGTTGACTTGCCGTAGGGGTCATACAAAATCCGCTCCACTACCGCCCCCGTCCCATCCGTGATTGCAACGACATCATACGTCACATCCGGCGTGGCGTTGGCATCGGTATACTTTAGGAGAATCGTCAAATGACAAACACACGCTTGCTCAAAGCCGCAAGCATGGCACGGGTTTTGATATTCATGAGCAATCCACCCCGCCAAGGCCAACGCTACACCGAAGCCAGTACCGTCCACTGTTGATTTACCAACGACGATGCCCGGTCCAATTGCGGTACCTTTTCCTCAATTTGAAGGAAGATGAGATGCCACCTTGGCTTTTTCCATCGTAAATGAGAAATAATTCAAATCCCGCTTGCAACTCCTTTCGATTGAATTACATTAATATGTGCCTACTCGTCCATAGGTGCATCTCGCCAATGTCTAATAAAAATCCTATCAAACAATCATTCTGGAGGCTTAATTGCCCATGACTACGCAACGTCGTGCCCATCGTTCCGCAGGGTTCACTTTAATCGAACTTCTCGTCGTTATCGCCATTATCGCGACTCTGGTTGCAATCTTGCTTCCCGCCGTTCAACAGGCCAGAGAAGCAGCGCGTCGCTCAACATGTAAAAATAACTTAAAACAAATCGGCTTGGCTCTTCACAATTATCACGATACATACAATTCCCTCCCCGCCGGGATGACCAACCCAGGTTCCGCTAACACCGTAGGATGGGGATGGGCGTCTGCCATACTACCGCAACTCGAACAAGGCCCGCTTTATGATGCTCTGAATGTCGGCAATACTCCGCTCAAGCAGCTATATTCTGCAACAGCAACCCCGGCCACCATTGCGCTACTTCAAACAAAGCTTCCTGTCTATCGCTGTCCATCAGATATCATGGACGATATAAACCCAAATAACTTCGGACACAGTTCCTCAGGACGCCCCTTCAAAGTGGCAACGTCAAACTATGTCGGCATCGGCGAATACGATGGCCAGATTCATGCGTCTTCTACAAATCCGCGATGGGGAGGCGTTTTCTTTTGGGATAGCCGCACAAAATTCAGCGAAGTCACCGATGGTCTTTCCAATACCATCTTTGTCGGCGAACGCGATGGCGGACCAGCCTTTAATGGAAACGACTTCCGAGCCGGCGTTTGGATCGGAGCTGGCAGCCGCTCAACGAACGACCATTTTGCAGTCGGTTGTGCCATGGCCAGAGGTTCCTTCGGGATAAATGTTGACTGGGCTGGTCCAGCGATCAATCAACCCGTCAACCTTGGAAAAGGAATTAGTAGTCTCCACAACGGCGGAGCCCAGGTCTTGATGGGAGACGGGGCTGTTCGCTTCCTTTCGGAATCGATGAATATCGACACGACATTTCGCCGACTTTGCCTCAAAGATGACGGCGAAGTTGTCGGAGAATTCTAATTCCATTCGCGTTTCAATATCCTATCAATTCTTGTCGGGATTCCATGGTTTTTTATGAAAACTCTACTAGCTCTCTTTTCAATCTTGCTGATTTACGGTTGTGATACCCAATCGTTCGGAACCGTCCGCGGCAAGGTCCTGGTCGATCAGAACCCTACTGCCGGCTTTGAAGTCCGTTTTTATTCCGTCGAAGACGGTTCAATGGCCATCGGCAGTTCCAATATTGATGGCACCTACCTGATCGCACGAGCTCGTGGCGATCTCAATATTCCTGTTGGCGAATACAAAGTGGTCATCATTCCGTCGGGAGATATTGAAGGCATACCTATGCCAACGGTACGCATCTCACCTGAGTTCCTGGAGGCTTCAACATCTCCTCTTATCAAAACCATCAAGAACGGTGAGAACAACATCGATTTGGAAGTCACTACATCAAGCTGACAAATTCTCATTTCAACATCAACAGGCCCTGAGAGTCATCGACTCACGGGGCCTGTTGATATTTAATCCGGTCATTCATCGCCAAGCCATCGAATTCTAACTCTGAAGTTCACAGGCATGGAGGATTCAAATCTGAAAGAACAATCTACTTCTTGTTGTTTATAATAGATCTAGCAGAGATATCTGTTGTGATTATAAAAAGACATGCCGTGACTAGACATATTAGAGAGCTGAAGGAAAACAAGATTCGAAAGCCATAGTTGTCAATTGTCCATCCGATCAGCGGAGATAACAGAAAAATACCTAAATCGTAGCTCCCTAAAGTGATCGAGTTTGCAGTCCCTCTGTGTTGTTCCGGGAAGTGGCTGATGGCTAAACTGACAACACACGGGAATGTAACAGCATGTCCAAAGCCGGAACAGAATGCTGGTCCAAGCAGATGCCATGGTTGCGAGACTAGCGGCAATAAGAACAATCCAATGGCATGAGAGATTAGCCCTATGGCAATGAATCGAGATCGGGACTGTGCCGACAGTAAACTTGAAGCTGAAAGGCGAATAAGAAACGCAGTTAATGCGTACATATTAAAAAACCACGCAATCCCTGCAAAACCAAGTGCATGTGCATAACGCGGTCAAAAAACCGTGGGAATGGTAAAACACACACCCAGAATCATCGCGACAATCAAAACTCTGCAGGGCCAATAACTTATTAACAGGGAGATAGCTGGGGCATCCAATGTGGAATCTTGATCGTGGCTTCCTTTCATTAAATGGTACACGCACAGTAAGTTAAGCACACCACAGATGCAGGCCGTTCCAAAGAGCCAGAAGTATTGCTGCTGCTCGGTTGCAATCGCGACACTTATCCAATCACCTAATGTCGATCCTATAAACATACCGACAAAGCCGCTTGATCCATATAAGGCAATGACTTCCGCATGTCGAGACACGGTAATTCGTTTTTGGAGATGCACGAGAGCGCACGTTAGGCATGCGCCGGCACCAATTACATATAAACTTCGTGCCAACCATAGCTGCCATGAAAGATTGTGAATAATCGAAAGGAGCCCTAAGCCCCAAACAAATGCGCTTGCAGCAAGTAGCCACATGACCCGAAGTCCAAAATGATCAATCAACAATCCGAAAAAAAATCGCATCACAAGAGCCATGGCTGAAGCTAAGCCAACAATCGCTCCTGTCGTTGTGTTATCGGCTCCTAGATATGCTACAAGGTCAGCAAAACGAAACGCCAATGCACTCCCCAGGGACAAGGCAACATTGGCAAGATAAGAAAGCCAAAAGACGACATCATAAGGAAATTCGTTTTTGTAGAAATCGAGCTGGCTCACCTTTCGATTTCTCATTGATTCGACCAAGTCTAAGATTAATTCTCTAATCGGAATTCGAAATTATTAGTCTTAGAAGCCGTCACCGTCGCTGTTAATCCAGACTTTTCGAAATCAGCATAGCGTTTCGGTGTGAGAAAGATTTCTTTTTCAACAAACGTTCTGTTGTCAAAATCAAAGCCTTCTGGTGGCTTGCTAAATTCACTTTTGACAACCGAAACCCGATATTCTCCAGGGACTGCACCGTCATTGGTCTCATAAGTAGTCAATTCAAAAGTTCCTTCTGGAGATGTCTCCCCGTAACAAGGTTTGGTTGATCCGCTTAAGGGAGAAAAAACAACGACGGCGCCAGCGATTGGTTCCCCATCCATTAAGACAACACCGCTTGCTGGATATGGTTTTGGACGATCTTTCACCCAGCTATCATCGGAAGAACAACTTGCAAGAAAGATTGAAAAGATGACTGGGTGCCCTGCTCCCCAAAATCTGTTCCATGTGTTATGAGAGTCTAACCGGCCAATCCTGGCTGAGGAGACTTTCGATGTCGACACGTAAACGTAAACGTCACACGCCCGAGCAGATTGTCAAGAAGCTGCGGGACGCCGATG
>JBGSVC010000122.1:0-1878 GCA_041753175.1 Planctomycetaceae bacterium | reverse complement strand
TTTATCGTCGAAGATCTGGCGAGTGAGCAAATCAACGCCCGACACCTCTGGGTGTCGCGCCAGTTCGGCAGCCAATTCAAGCACATACTTGACTTGACCACCTGTATCGGCGTCGCGTCCTAATTCGGGGTCTGTGGCACGGATTAAACCATGCAGACTGATCAACGTAATTTTAAGAGGCCTGGTGTTACTCATGGGGTCAATTCATCAAACCACCGACTCAGCCTGCATCCATGTGACCGAGTTGATAGAAGCCGGGGTCGTTCAAAGTCGCGCCTCGCTGTTGACACAGACGCGCTCCAAACGACGAAGCTTGTTCCAAAATTTGTTGAGCAGACCATCCCTTGTGAAGCCCGTAAATTGTCACGGCAGCGAAGCCATCGCCGGCACCGACAGTATCGACGAGATTTGAAATGGGCACGCTTGCTGCCTGAGCCATTTCTCCTGTTTGGTCAAACCAGCAGGCACCCTCGCCACCCCGGGTAACCCATAGATTCTGGCAGATGTTCTCTTTCAAAAAAACAATGGCCGCTTGTTGCAAGTCGTCAAGCGATTCACAATTTTTGTGGGTGATTTCAGCCAGCTCATGCTGATTGAGTTTCACCCAGGTTGCTTCAATGATCAGACTGCGAAGTTGCCTGTCATCAAAATGCGGTCGGCGGATATTCAAATCGACGAATCGATGCGCCTCGACATCACTGCGAATTCGATAGAGTGCATTGCGCGATTGAGTATGTCGAGCGGCCAGACTTCCATGATAGAAAATCGAAAACGGCTGCTGACCAATATTGTCTGGTGGATCGATATAGTCGTAAGCCTGATCGTCCAGAATGTCATAGGCCGGTTCGTTGTCTTCAATTGTGACTTTGACCGATCCGGTTGGAAATGTTTCAGAGACGGATAGCCCTGATGTATCCATCCCCCAAGCTTCCATCTTCTCGACAACTTCCCGGCCATCTTCGTCGTCGCCAATCGAAGAAACAAAAAGTGGATCGAGACCGAACCCCTTCAGATTCCATGCGACATTAAATGGGGCACCCCCCAGAATACGCTGGCCATCTGGAAAATGATCAAATAAGACTTCACCAAATATCAATGGACGTGCAAGTTGATCAACCACGTTGCTAAATCACCTGTCTTGTTTTAGATGTCAGGGAAGCATTCAAGCAAATGATGATGCATCGACAAGCGGAAATTTTTCTCCGCTGGAATGTCCGTTGCAGCCAAGCGATTTACTTACGACTTTTCCATACACTGTAGATGATTGTGGGGTTGAACACAAACCCTGCCAGTCTTTGATCAGTCTGTTCACATTGTCTCCTCTGGGATTTATGCTCAAAACAGCGAACTCCTTGTTGATCCGCTTCCTACAACCATGCTCCAGCTAACCTGCGATGCAGGCTCGCTATCACGGAATGCATCATGACAGACATAGAAAGCAACTGATATGCCAATCACTCCCAACATTCTCGCCACCGACCTTGATGGAACCCTCATTCCACTCGATGGTGAGCCAGACCATCATGACGCTCTTGCTACGTTGACACTTGAGTTTCAACATGCACATCGCAAGCTGACCTATGTCACAGGCCGACATTTCGGCTCAATAAAAACTGCGATGGCGTTCTATGATCTGCCTGCCCCCGAATGGATCATCTGTGATATGGGCACCACTATTCTTCAATCAGACCACAGCCACCCTGATCGCTTCCGACGAATGCAGGCTTACCACGATCAGCTCTCATCCTTGATCATCCCCCTGCCACAGGCAGAGCTACGACAACAACTCAGAGAGTTCCCCGAATTGAGAATCCAGGAAGAGTCCAAACAAGGGCCCTTCAAACTCAGCTACTACACCAGCGCAGAAACCATCGAGGA
>JBGSVC010000121.1:0-2498 GCA_041753175.1 Planctomycetaceae bacterium | reverse complement strand
CCCGATCAATAACGAGATCAGCTTTTTGTTCATCGATGTGCTTTCACTACACGCTACTTTCGGATTTTAGTGCTGTCAGTTAACAATTTGGTCATTTAAGGGTGAGATCACGACGAAGGTCGTTCTTCCCCGACGATACGGCGATTGGCCTTGTGGCTGCAATCCCCCTATCCCCATTTTTCCGAAGATGTTAAATTTGATTTTTAATCTTTTACCCAGGTGAATCGCGTCATGTCTGAACATGTCTCCCCATCGAAGCCTTCAACATCATTTGTTGTCCGCCTGACGCAGATTTTTGCAGTGATGTTGCTGGTTATTGCCGTTGATCAGGTCACAAAACTCTACGCCATACACTATCTGGCCGGACAGCCGACGCAATCCTATCTGGGTGATATTTTTCGCATTCAGTATGCAGAAAACACGGGTGGCTTTCTTTCTTTGGGGAGCACATTATCTCCACAGTTGCGGTTTTGGTTGTTGACGATTCTTAACGGCCTGATTTTGATGATCGGGTTTTTCTATTTGATGGTCAAATGCTCTCATCCCCCCCTTGTCTGGTGGGGAGTGACGCTGCTGGTTGGGGGAGGACTGGGGAATCTGATTGACCGCGCCCGACTGGGAGGAATCGTTGTCGATTTTCTCAACCTCGGCCTGGGACCGGTACGCACGGGAATTTTCAACGTCGCAGATATGGCCATCTCAGCGGGAGTGATCATGTTTTTTCTGTCGTCTTTTGAGTCCAAACCCACAACCCACCAAACAACCGTCACCACTGATCAGCCTTCGGAGTTAGAACAACCGGTTTCGTCACAGTCCTCTGCCGGTCAGCAAACTACGTCGCGTATGGGAACAACGTGATGCCAACGTCGACACAATGATCTTCACTCTTAACAGACTTTTCAACCACACGATTTTTGACAGCATGATGAACCACCTTTGCCCATCGCTGTGTCTGCTCGCCCAGGAAACACTCAGCAATTCTGACCCGACGATCGATTGGAGCGAACTGCTTCAAGCGGGGGGCGGAATCGGGTTTTTCATTCTTTTTTTGAGTCTGGTCGTTGGTGCATTTGTTATTCAGCAGTTTCTCTATCTGCGCGTGGATAATCTGGCACCGATCGCGATGGAAGAAGATCTGCGTAAACTCATTACCCAGAAACAGATTCAACAGGCTTCACTGATCTGCCAGGAAAACCCCTGCTTTTTAGGCCATGTTGTCCTCACGGGACTTTCCGAAATTGATCTGGATTATCAGCAGGTCGAAAAGGCTTTGGAGGAAGGGGCAGCCGAGCAGGCGGCCCGGTTGTTTCGACGACTGGAGTATATCAATCTGATCGGTACGTTAGCTCCGATGCTGGGTTTGCTGGGGACTGTCTGGGGGATGATTCAGGCGTTTGCCCAATTCGCGGCTAAGTCCAACCCTCAGGTTTCAGAACTTGCTCCCGGGATTTACAATGCCCTGGTGACGACATTGCTGGGGCTGGGGGTCGCGATTCCTGCTTTGGCGGCTTATGGTTTTTTGAGGAATCGGGCGGATGAACTGATTGCTGAAGCGTCGATGTCGGCGGAGCGAACATTTTCCGGTTACAAACGTGCGCGGTTCAAACGACTAAAACCTGCCTCTGTGACACCTGCGGTTGAGACGATCAGTCTGCCGGTGGACATGCAACCGATGCCTGAAGCCGAGAACGCTGGATGAAAACCCCACGTCAACTGACTCGCTCTGAGATTGAATTCAACTTAACACCGATGATCGACATCGTGTTTTTGCTGATCATTTTTTTTCTGGTGGCGTCGCATTTCGTGACTCGTTCACGCGAAGAGACGATTACTCTTCCGGAGTCTCAATTTGCCAAGGCTGATAGTGATGCTCACGCCCACGCGCTCGTGGTTACTGTTAAAAAAGAGGGTTATTGGATGGGTGAGGACCGCCTGACGCTCGACCAGGTGATTGCGCGGTTCCAACTAGCCCAGTCTCAGCGGGCACCGTCGCAGGATGGTTCTCCTGCGGGGCCGCTGGAATGGAAAGTGCGTGCTGCCGCTGATGCTCCTTATCGACTTCTCAAGCCTTTGATTCTCGCATGCGCCCAAACACCCGAGAGCACATTCAAACTGGCTGTAGATCAGGCATCTGAAAACTGATCACGGATCGACCTGATTGGTTATCGAGGATCGTACGCGCAAGTTCCATCGATGCGCCCTACACCGGAGTTCGCTCTCTTTTGGTCATCAGGAGATTGCTAATCTCCGACGCCTACTTCGACATTGTAGGCCTCTTGAAAGAGTTTCTTTTCGCGGTGGTTAAACTGCACGAGGCGATTCATCCAGACCATGATTTCATGCTTCAAAAATCGGGAGGACTCACGAAAGTTTTCGCAGTGATCCAGTGAAGCCTTGAGTGCGGTCAGTTGGGAGACCAGAGTCTTTTGTTCCTGACGGATCCTTGAGACGGTTAATGTCCAACTGGGATGTTCGCTGAGAACATCATCATAGAGCCC
>JBGSVC010000120.1:0-2400 GCA_041753175.1 Planctomycetaceae bacterium | reverse complement strand
GACAGACCATGAACTCTCGCAGATCACCATCCAACTTTCACAACGCCCCAAAGGGCTGGGGTTTGAAGAACGTCCCGACAAAATCGATGTTGCGGTCAATATCCGCGGAAACGTCCATTCATTGGGAGAAGTCGTCCCCCGCGGTATGCCTCGCGTCGGAGGATCAGCCGGGAATTTTGTGGTCACGGACAACGAGAGTGGACGAAAGCAGTTGGCGTTATGGTTGACCGATCAGGAAAATACGTTGACTGCGCGCGTCATGACGAATCGTATCTGGTGCTGGATCATGGGAGAGGGGTTGGTTCGAAGTCCGGATAACCTGGGAACAACAGGGCAACTGCCGACCAATCAACTTCTGCTCGATCATCTGGCGCGGGAATTTCGAGAACAAGGCTGGTCTGTAAAAGCCATGGTCAAAACAATCTTGATGTCGCAGGCCTACCGTCAATCCAGCGATCTGACAGAGCATCAACTCGACAGAGATCCGGAAAATCTGTTGTGGGGACGAAGCCTGAAGAAACGACTGACAGCCGAGGCGCTTCGCGACACGCTCCTGGCTGTCAGCGGTCACCTCGATCGCCAGTCGCGCCCCCAGACACCGTCGATCAAAAGTGATTATGGGTACCGATATCAAGGAAATTGCAAAAGTCTGTATGTGCCGGTCTTTCGCAATTCGCTGCCAGATCTGTACGAGGTTTTCGATTTCCCGGAAACGAGTATGCCGACCAGTCAACGAACCGTCAGCACGATCCCCTCGCAGGGTTTGTATTTGTTGAACTCAGAGTTTGTCAGCGATCAGGCCCGTGGACTGGCTGGAGGAGTGATCGAACTCGAGCATGAGACGTTTGAGCAGCGTCTGCAATGGGCTTTCCAGGTCTTGTATTCTCGTTCGCCCAGGCAAAACGAGACGGAACTCGCCCGGGACTTTTTCAACTCGGAGGGACATGATCATGGACAGCCTGATGAATTGAAACGTTGGGAACTCTACGTGCATGCCCTGATGGCTGCTCCCGAATTTCGTTATTACGACTAGAGCACAGCGCGTGCAGCCACAGCGGGTACTGGCGGCGCGCAAAGTGGAAACAACAGTAAATAAACGACCAAACACCGCCATGATACGCACAACGCGTACTAGAAAATGGATCAATAGTGATGTCGGTATGCGATAGACGTCGGTGGTTGCAAACCACAGCCTGTGGATTTGGAGGGCTGGCGCTGGGGAGTCTGTTTGCCCGTCAATTGTCGGCTGGTCAAACCCATTTCCCCGCCAAAGCCAGGCGGATTATTTTTCTGTTTATGCAGGGGGGGCCCAGCCATGTCGATACCTTCGACTACAAACCACAACTGTTACAAGACGATGGAAAAGAGTTTCCGTTTTTTGATGCTCGTGAAATTGCCAATAAAGGACAGGTCGAAGCCAGTGCGCAACGCGTCATGGGGCCACGCTGGAAATTTTCTCAGCATGGACAAAGTGGACAATGGGGTTCAGAGTTATTTCCACACTTGAATCAACAACTCGACCGCTGTTGCGTGATCAAGTCGATGCACACCAATGGGGTCGCTCATGGACCGGCGACGTTGTTCCTTCATTGCGGTTCCACCAATCTTGCCCGGCCATCGATGGGAGCCTGGGTCAGCTATGGACTGGGAGCACTCAACGAAAATCTCCCGGCATTTGTCACGATCGGACCATCTGCAGGCAACGGCGGCGCACGCAATTTCGGCCCGGCGTTCCTGCCTGCAATCCACCAGGGGACTCCTCTGGGGACCATCGATGCGCCATTGGGTGACAAGCCGATGCGTCATCTGGTCAATTTACAACGTCAAAACGATGAGCAATCCAGGTTGATGTCGATGATCCGCGCACAGCAACAACTCCAGCAGTCAATTGATCCGCTAAATCAAAAACTCGATGCTGAGATGAAATCGATGGAACTGGCCTGGCAGATGCAGCAGGACGTTCCAGAGATTCTTGATGACTCTCATGAGTCTCCAGAAACCCGGCAGTTATATGGACTCGATGATCCTCAAACTCAGACATTCGGCAGAAAATGCCTGATGGCCCGACGACTCGCTGAAGCGGGAGTCCGATTTATACAGGTCACGTATGGAGACAACTCTGCCAACCCAGCCTGGGATCAGCACAATAATCTGGAACGTCATGCCGGACATGCCCGGAATGTCGATAAACCATGTGCTGGATTAATCGAAGATTTAGCGCAACGAGGCCTGCTGGAAGACACAATCGTGTGGTGGGGTGGAGAATTCGGACGAACACCCTATGCCCAGGGCAACGGCACAGGTCGCGATCACAACCCCGGAGGCTTCTCCGTTCTTCTTGCCGGCGGCGGTTTTAAGCCGGGATTTTCTTATGGGCAGACGGATGATTATGGTCATCAG
>JBGSVC010000119.1:0-6409 GCA_041753175.1 Planctomycetaceae bacterium | reverse complement strand
TCGAGAGATCAATGACAGACGAGAGTTGCAATGGGCATCACCCAGCAGATACTGGCCACCAGAGTTCAGCATCCGTCACGACAAGATGGCAAAGTTGCCTGATAACTGAGCTGTCATCGACTGTTGATTCTAAGCTTCCTTGAGTGCAATGAAAACCTCCCACGTCCCTGCATTTGACGATGGTTTGCAAACACAACCGACTTCGTTAAGCTCAAAGATCACGGATCTGACCAAGACATGGCACATTCACGCGCCCTGTTAAATTCACACGCTTTGTCATATTCACACACCTTGCGATCGCCGAGAGGAATTGATGGCCATGTGGTTTTTTAATATCTCCATTTCATCCAGATTATCGCTTGCTTGTTCGGCAGTACTGCTGTGTGGTTGCCCTTCGAAGCCACCGCTTGAAACGTCAACGACAACAAAAGCAGAAAATTCTGTTCAGGTCGCACAGACTGAAATCTCTCTGGCCGAACCTCTTTCGGACGAACTTGCCAACGAAGTCTCTGTTTCTGAACTGCGTAAAAAACTTAACGCCAACCAAAATGCCAAGTTTGAGAAAGTCAACGGGCGAATTGTCGCAGTCAGTTTAGTCAATTCCGGAGTCACAGACATCTCCCCTCTCAAAGGGCTGAAACTCAAACAACTGGAACTCGACATGCTGGAGATCAGCGATCTCTCGCCTTTAGCAGGGATGCCTCTGGAAACACTCTATCTGACCAATACCAAAGTTAAGGATTTGTCACCTTTGGCGGGCATGAATCTGGACATCCTCTGGCTGGAAGGTGCTGCCATTGAAGATTTAACGGGTATTAAGAACCTGACCGTTAAACAACTCAATCTGAATGGAACCAGGATTTCCAGTATTGAACCGCTACGCGGAATGACGCTCGATACCCTCTGGATTCCGAATACCGCCGTCAGTGACTTATCGCCCCTCAAAGAAATCACCTTGATCAGTCTGGATGTGGAAAACACACCCATTAACGACCTGACGCCTCTAGCGAACCATCCTCAACTCAACAGACTCAATATTGCAGGCTTGAAGATTAAAGATTTTAAGCCCCTGGAAAACTCCAAGCTTCAGCGTCTGGTCTTCTCGCCAGAGTTGTGTGAGGCTTCATTTGAGCCTTTGAAAAAAATCGAGACCCTGCAAGAGATTGGCCCCTCACTGAATCAAGTCATGCCTCCGGCGACTTTCTGGCCATCATGGCCACAGGAAAACTCGAGTCAGGAACGTTCGAATTGATTTTGACCCGCTGCGTTAGTGAGTAACTTTCGTTTTCTGTGGTGTTGTGGAATCACTGTTCTGTGATACTTCCGCCACGCAGACACGATTGCGACCATTTTTCTTGGCACGGTAGAGCGCTTCATCGGCCGTTTTGATCAACGAGTCTTTATTGTGTGCAACTCCCGGCATGGATGAGATTCCAATACTGACGGTCACTTTGATCCTCTCGCCTCCACTGACGATTTCAGAATCCTGAATCCGGTTGCGTATGGACTCCGAAAGACGCACGGCGGCATCAGTCGACATTTCAGGGAGCAATAACGCCAGTTCTTCTCCTCCATAGCGGGCCGCGACGAGATTATCTTTGACTCGTACCAATCCCAGTTCTTCACGGATCAAACGCCCTAGAAATCGTAAGACGTCGTCACCCGCCTGGTGGCCATAGCGATCATTGACCTGTTTGAAATGGTCAGCATCCACAAGACACAACGTCACCAAAGGTCCCTGATTTGATTTGCTGGCGGCGATCGAATCCATCGCTCGCTCAAAGGCGCGTCGGTTTGCTAACCCGGTGAGAGGGTCGATTCGGGCATCGCGCTCAATTGTTGCCTGATTGACGACCCGCATGATTGTTTCTGCCAGAAATTCTGTCGCCCAGTTGACAAGTTCCGTTTGCTTGCGAGGAAACTCCGTGTTTCCGCTGCGTGTCATACACAACACCCCGAGCAGATTCTCATTTTCGATGATGGGAGTGACAATCGCAGATCCAATAAGAGACTCAACTTCCAACTGCACCAGATCCAAATGCGAAAGAAAACGGGGAATCATGTCACGATAACACTGCATCGTCAACTTGCGCTCATAGTGTTGCCACTTCTTCTGGACACCTGCGCTGTGGACTTTCCCGACACAAAATATCGGCATCTCAGGTAGAGACCCATCAGGATTGGCGAGAAAGAGCACTCCCCGTTCAGCATCCGCCATGACCATCAATCGGTGGCAAAACCCTTCCAGCATTTTCAGGGGGGAGGCAAATTCGCCATCCGTAATGGCCCGCAATGCGAGGATCTCTGAGGAGAGTTGAAGATTGCTTTGCTGATCTTCGTACTCATAGGCATAACTTAACGCCACTGATAACGAGGCGAACAATCGGCGTGTGACCTCAAGCTGAATCGACTCATTAAAACCGACTGGAAATAGGCGCGTTGTCACCACAATCCCGATGGGACGTTCCCCGACATGCAGAAAAAAACCGTGCAATTCTCGTGATTTTGACAAATCGTCATCACACAGTCGGCGCATCAATAATCGATGGATATCGTTACTTTGCAGCATCGAGCAGTTTTGCGCTGTCTGGTCAATTTTCATCTCAGAAAAACAGAGTTTCTGACCAATCAACCGTGTTTTTGAAGCTTGAGAAAGCCCACGTTGCGAGGCTAATGTGAATTGTGCACGATGTTCAGCTCGAAAAAAGATTGCAAAGCCATGCTGCGTTTGGGGCACGAGACTTCTGAGAACCAGTTCGACCATCTGTTGCACGTTTGGTTGTTGCAACATTTCATGCAGCATGCGATTTTCACTTCGCTGCAAGGAGCTTTCCCGTTGAAGTTGCTGCAAATCCTGAGACTGACGCGTGAACAAATCGGCCTGACTGGCCAACCGGATTCGTCTGAGTTTAAGAAACTGAAGCGTAAATAAGGCGACGACTGCCCCAAAACCGACTCCGCATACGAGCAGGTTTTCGGAAACAATCTTCGCAAGCAGATAAACGAACTGAACCATGAATCCTGACATTCCATGCATGAGTGTTTCCCGGCTCCTCGAAATTCAACGGAGGCATCCAGCCGGGAGTAATTCCATCTTTGAAAACCTAGCACGAAAACACTCGATGTCGTCCTTCTTCGTGACAGATTTCCAGATGTCATGTGCTGATTAATCCAAAAAATGGGTATAATCCTCAGTTGTATGAGTTGGGTCTGAGTTCATCTTCGACGATCATGGAGCAATAATTGCGATCCATAGGAACTCACACTCCCTCCGAACGTGTTCTTGTGTTCGCTTCAACAACCCAATTTCTGGAATGCCATCCATGCACAATGCTCTCTGGAGACCTTGCCTGATTGTGACAGTTTTATGGGTTACAGTATTGTCACATTCGACACAGCTTGTGGCTCAAGCCCCACTTAATCCTGCCCCCAGTGAATGGAAACGGCTCTTTAACGGACAGGATCTCACCGGTTGGAAAACACCTAATTTTGGCGGGGAAACAACATCTTCGGTAGTCAATGGCGAACTCTTGATCGAAATGGGGAGCCCGATCAATGGCCTGACCTTCACACAGGAGTTCCCTAAAAACAACTACGAAATCGACCTCAAAGCCAAACGAATTCTTGGCGACGATTTCTTTGTCGCGTTGACCTTTCCCGTCAACGATGACTTCCTGACATTAATCGTTGGAGGTTGGGGAGGGACGATTGTCGGCATTTCCAGTCTCAATGGAGATGATGCCAACACCAACGAATTCCGAAAGATTCGCCAGTTCAAATACGATCAATGGTATCGCGTGCGTTTGAAAGTGACTCCGGAAATGATTTCTGTGACGTTGGACGACGAACAACTTATTACCCTCGATCCCCGTAAATATGAACTCTCCACCAGACCCGAGGTGGATCTCTCCAAACCGCTGGGCCTGGCCACCTATGAGACGGAAGCCGTCTTTGAATACATTCGCTACAGGGAAATCCCGGCAACACAACTGAATCCTTAGCGCACTTAACAACACGACCTTCAATCTCTTTACAACACTCAATGCACCACACGAGTCATCAAATTGTTGCGTGTTGACATCGTCCACACAGTTGTCAACGAGCTTCAGGATCGAAATCAGGAACAGATCACTCAGAATTGATGGACCAGCCGATATTGGCATTCGCTTTGCAATTCACTTTAGATGTCCGATTTGGTGAATTGAATTCCTTAAGCGCCATTCCCAGGCGCTAAGTCATCTTTACGTCAATCGACTTCAGGTTCCGTTTGATCAAGCAACTTGTTTTCGCGCCGAAACGACTTGTTGAACTTCTGAGTGTTGATTGTTTTCTGCAATCACATTTCGAAAAAATCACCTCACTATTTGAAAACTGATTTATGAATTTCAAAGATACTATTGAATTCGCAGCCACGATTTCTGCGCACAGTCAACATCTGATGACGCCTTCGGCATCTGTTTCATCAACGGCCTTGGGACAATATTGGAAACTGCAGCGCAGCGCACTGAATCGACAGCATCAAGAATTCTCACGAATGCAGCAGTACCATCGCGAATATCCCCACGATAAAAGTCTTGCCGAGAAATTTCTTGACCTCATCGAAGAAATCACCAATACAGAAATCATCCAGCGCACATGGGCGACGATTCTTACCATTCAAGATCAGCAGCTCAATCGCCAAGCGAATACGCCCATCGTTCGCAACCTGCACCTCTCCTTACTCGAACTAAGAAAGTTGCTCCTTAAATATCTTCTTTCAGCATCGTCTGAAAACGAAAGCATCCTCATCAAAGCCGATCGACAAAGACGACGGGCAGAAAATTGGACAAACTTTGTCTGCGGGCATCTGGTTATCGATTATGGAATCGTCGACTATGTCCACTCGGAATCCGAAGCACGCAGTTACGATCTGGAGCATCTCTATTATTTACTCTCAAGAGAATTGCCACGTATTGATAAGCATCGCCGACAGGAAACGCTGAAATGTGGCGACTTTGAGCCCGCCTTCAAAACTCTGGACTACCTGCTCGCTACAGACATTTTCCCGCAATCAGCAAACGCCAGTGTCGATGCCATTGCAGGCTCCATCCTGACCTGCTTTCCCTATTCGGCCTTTAACGAACACGGACGCTTCAAGCCCATCAAAACTCTGGCTGCCAGACATCAAAGAATATTGCAGATCGCTGCGCAGGAGTAACCTCGTGACGCCGGTCAACTATCAGCCAGGTTTGCTCTGGCAGCCTTGATAAAATCAACGGGCTACTAAGCTTGAAATGCCTGTTGCAACTGGTGATCGATGTTTTTCAAAATCTCAAGATCACTGTCTGGACGTGTTGCTGATTGGGGGTGAGTCAGCGAAGAGGCAATCTGTCCCCGCCAATGGAGAAACTGAGCGGCCGTATGTTTATAAGCGGGTACAGACGGACGAAAAGCAAACTGCCCCAGATACTGCAAAACGTCGTTAAGTTCGTAAAAGCGTGGATCTCCCGTCTGCCAATATTGGTCACGGAGGGCAAAGGCAGCTGGATCAAACGTGGAGAGTCCCAGAAGGTAATCAGACCCATACATTACCATATCGATGGCCAGATCGTTGCCCGTCATGACCATAAACTCAGGCCGCAATTGATTGCGCAAATGCAGTCGTTTCCACTCCAGTTGTCGTGACAAGGAAGAATGCTTGGCCCCCAGACATTCGGGAATTTGCATCAACGCTCCGTACACTTCCAGAGTATAGATCTTCCCGAAGGGAGCAAACATCGTCCCCAGTTCAAATGCAATCATTCGCCCTGCCCGTCGTCCCATGTCTTGATAGGCGTCGATCAGTTGGTCATCGTGGAGTTCTGTTAACCCAAATGACTGAAAGATGACAGGAATCCCGTCATGGTCACAAATCTGGTCAATCCCTTTTCCATAGCCCTGAGCATCGAACGGACTTCCCGGCTGACTGGCGACAAAGGCACCTGCGACAAAGTCTCTCCCTTGACACAGATTTTGCGTTCGTTCCAAGACGGATTTTCGTGTCTGTTCATCGATCAGGTTTGCATAGCCAGTGTCCATGTTCACCGCAGGCGCCAGCCCTGCTTCGAGCGTTCGTAACACATGGGATTCAAATCCTTTCCAGTCAATCTGGCCATTTGACTGAAAAGGCAGAAGGATCGCTGACATCCCGGTTATCTTGCGCCTGGGTTTTAACAACGTCAGAGGATTTCCATCCCAGCTCGTCACTGTTTTTTCAGAAAGTTTCGTCATAACTGAACTTGAATCCCAACTAACTAAGAAACCCGCTGGGGGCAAACTTTATCGATAGACACTGATCCGTTACACTTTTTTTGGATTGAGTCGTTCAATCTCAAAAACCGGTTGATTGAACTTACGCCAGTGTCAACTGTCATTTTATGTTCTCATCACG
>JBGSVC010000118.1:0-15984 GCA_041753175.1 Planctomycetaceae bacterium | reverse complement strand
AGTCCTCTCCGTTCGAAGCGTTCTCCAAAGCCGACAAAAAAACGGGTAAGGTAACGTCGCTTGTCCCTGCGATCGCCGGCAGCTTCAGCCTTTTGTTAGCTCTCTTCACGCTTGCAGCCATGCTCAGAAAAGTTTCCCTGTCACAAAATGTCCCCGCCTTCCTGGCGATGTTTGGACTGGCATTCCTCGGCTATCTCCTCTCTGGGCAGGCCGTGATCAAGTATTACAATCTTGAATATGTTCTCTGGGCCCTTTTGGTGGGCCTCGTTATCAGTAACACCATCGGCATCCCTAACTGGCTCAAACCGGCTGTCCATGGCGAACTTTACATCAAAACCGGGCTTGTGCTGCTGGGGGCCGAAGTCCTCTTCGGACGACTCCTTGAACTCGGTATCCCCGGCATCATGGTCTCCTGGATCGTCACGCCGATTGTCCTCATAGGCACTTTTGTCTTTGGCCAGAAGATTCTCAAGATGTCGTCCCCCACTCTCAATATGGTCATCTCTGCCGACATGAGTGTGTGTGGAGTATCAGCAGCGATCGCCACCGGAGCTGCCTGCCGGGCAAAAAAGGAAGAATTGACCACCGCCATCAGCCTGTCACTGGCGTTTACGGTCCTGATGATGATTCTCCAGCCGATGTTCATCAAATGGACCGGCATGGACGAACGCGTTGGAGCCGCCTGGATTGGTGGAACGATTGATTCCACCGGGGCAGTGGCCGCCGCTGGGGAACATCTGGGCAAACAGGGTTTGGAAATCGCCTCGACAATCAAGATGATTCAAAACATCCTCATCGGCGTCATCTCGTTTGCCGTCGCGGTCTATTGGGTCAGCGTTGTCGACCGTCAGGCGGGGAATAGTCAACGTATCTCAGCGATGGAAATCTGGTATCGCTTCCCACGGTTTATCCTCGGTTTTGTCGCCGCTTCGGTGTTGTTTTCGTGGCTTTCGTCTTCAGGTGAACTCGGCTGGATTCTCGCGGATTCAACGACCAGCGACGTCACTAAAGACCTCCGCGGCTGGCTGTTCTGTCTGGCTTTTGTCAGTATTGGCTTGGAGACAAACTTCAAACAACTCGCGCCATACTTTCGAGATTATAAAACCGTCACCCTCTACATCGTCGGCCAGTCGTTCAACCTCCTGCTCACATTCCTGATGGCCTATCTGGCGTTTGGTGTTCTCTATCCAGGAGTTGGCTAATGCATGAGAGTCGTTACTTCAAATTCATGGCCTGCATATTCGCAATCATGTTTGTTTGGCTGGTCCTGCTTCCGGCATTAACGCAAACGGATTACGTTCGTTCTCACATCGACCGCATGCAAGCCGCCGGGATCGATCCCTCCGCCATGTTTTACACAGAAGTCCAAGATTGATGGAAAGTCATGCTGCGCTGAGAGAGAGCGACCCGCTTGAATGGAGGTCGCAAGTATGGCAATTGATGATGCGTCTGCATCATCTATTTATCGATTCGAGAGTTTGTTGATTGTTGGCCGCAATGAGTCGATTTCAATTTTTCTGGTCTTATCCACAGGCGTCTCTTCAAACTCACATGGAATATGTTTTGATCATCAGAATTACTACCGTCTCAACGAACTTTCACGATTCGATTCTCCGCGTTCGATCGTTCACACATCTTATCGACTGATTTATCAACGCACAGGAAATCTCTGCGGTCCGGTCGATGGGCATCAATCTTGCTAGATGCTCAGTGAGCACATGCTCTCGTCTGAAAATGATCAGAGATCGCTATTGGTTTTTGTTACTTCCGTGTTCAGGAGCCTTCTTATGCCACGACCGCTTCACAATCCGTTTGATACGCGTCGCCATTTCTTGCAAACCTTGGCCGCAATGACGCTCGCAGCAACATCGGCTCGTGGTGATGATAAAATCCCCTTGGCGCCTCCTGATAAGCAGCCGCCGGATCTGGAAGTCCCTAAGCCGGTTGAAAAGAAAATCGGTTGGGCGATTGTGGGATTGGGCGTCTTGGCGCTTGAGGAAATCATGCCCGCCTTTGGTGAATGTCACCTCAGTCGTCCGACAGCATTAGTCAGCGGTCATCGTGAAAAAGCCGAGCGAGTTGCAGCCTACTACGGCATCACTCCCCAAAATATTTATAACTACGAGAACTATGATGAACTCGCACGCAATCCGGATGTCGACGTCATTTATATCGTGCTCCCCAATAACATGCATGCCGAATATACAATACGCGGACTCAAGGCGGGCAAGCATGTCTTGTGTGAAAAGCCCATGGCTGCAAATGTGCAAGAATGTCGGCAAATGATGGCGGCCTCGCAGCAGACAGGAAAACAGCTCGGAATTGCCTATCGACTGCATTACGAACCGCTCAATAAAAAGGTGATGTCGATGTGCAAAGAAAACGTCATCGGCGACCTCAAATATTATTCCTCAGTACACAGTCAGGATGTAAAAGCACCCAACATCCGACTGAGTTCAAAACTTGCCGGCGGTCCGTTGGGTGACATCGGAATCTACAGCATCAATGCGGCGAGATATTGTCTGAACGCCGAACCTACAGAAGTCTCTGCGATGGCATTTCATGGAGACGACCCTCGCTTTCGCGAAGTTCCTCAAACGGTCTCCTACACAATGCGTTATCCTGGAGGGATTCTCGCCGATGGAACCTGCTGCTTCTCAACTGTTGAAAAACGTCGATATGAAGTTGTTGGTTCCAAAGGATGGATCGCGATGGATCCGGCGTTCGCTTATCGAGGGTTAAAACTCTCCCGTTTTGATGGACAACAGATTCACGACTATCAAATTCCTCAGGTGAATCAGTTTGCATCCGAAATGGATGCCTTTTCAACATCTGTCCTTGAAAATAAGCCGTCGGCTACTCCCGGTTCGTTAGGCTTGGCGGATATGTTGATCATCGAAGCTCTCGAGCGATCCATCGAGAGCGGTAAAACGGAAAAAGTTAACACCGCGTGACTTGGAATGCTTGAGCATCAAGCCTGTCTTACAACGCGCTAAATACTATCGATTTCGCCCTTTGGTTTTTGTCTGAATGCGACAGATGTAAGTGTCGGCTGTGATGTAGAGGACAGAACCATCTTTCCCTCCGAAGGTGCAGTTTGCAGTTCGTTCACCCGTTTCGATACGCCCCAACAGCTTGCCAGCCGGATCGATAATCCAGATTCCCCCCGGACCTGATGAGAAAATCGTACCATCTGCCGAGACATCAAATCCATCTGGCGCTCCGGGCAGCGTGACGTCAAAATCCTTGCAGTTGAGCACAAGACGCCCGTTGGCAATCGTCCCGTTGGCTTGAATGTCAAAAGCTTTCCAGATCGGTGCCTGACCGTTGGACTGTGCCACATACAACGTCTTCTCGTCAGGCGAGAGGCCAATGCCATTGGGGTTAGTGAACTCGTCGGTCAGCAGCTCACACGACCCATCGGTCTTGATCAGATAAACGCCACAATAAGGCGTTTCGCGACGTGCATCTTTTTCTTTATCAGGCAATCCGTACCAGGGGTCGGTGAAATAAACATTTCCATTCTTGGCAACAACGACATCGTTGGGACTGTTAAAGCGTTTGCCATCGCAACGATCCGCCAGCGTCATCTTCCCGCCGCCATCGGCTGTGAGCACAGACACTCGTCGATCGCCATGTTCACAGATCACAAGCCTTCCTTCGTTATCAAGTGTCAATCCATTGGACCCCGGCTCGCTACTGTATTTGGCGACACCCGTATAACCCGAAGGCGTCATCCAGGGCGTGATGCCCACCCCTTCCTGCCATTTGAAAATCGTGTTCTTGGGAACATCTGAAAACAGCAAAAATCCCCCGAATTTGTTCCCCTCTTCCGGCATCCAAACCGGCCCTTCTGACCAGACAAATCCAGCCGCGATCACCTGCAAGGGTTCGGATCCTTCGAGTACGTTAGAAAGTGCAGGATCATGTTCGACGACTCGTCCCATCGTGGGGAAATGTAACGAGTCCTGAGCCATTAACGGCGAGAGAAAGAACACAAAACAGAGCAGGGCAGTCAGTCGGATCATAAGAGCACTTTCTCAATGGACTCGATACTTCAAAAACCAAAATTCGATACAATCTAATACTTGCCGTTCGTCCCAAACATTTCTTTCTTCGACGGGCGTGGCCGCTTGCGAACGGTGTTATCCGGCTCACCGGTCACCCGATTAAATTCATCCGGTGTGCGTTTAGTGGGGAGATAGTCTTCTGTCTGATCGCTCCACTTATTGAATTCAGTTTTCATTCTTGCAATGTCGCGAGCAAATTCGGATTGACTGATGAGATTGACGAACTCATTCGGATCGTCTTTGAGATCATAGAATTCCCATTCCGGCCGAGGCGTCACGAAGCATGCCGACTGAATTTCGTTGAGTTTCCCCTGTGCTTTCAGTGACAGCATTGCCTCCCACGTCAAACTTCGTCCAGCATCTGCGGGTGGGGTATTGGGTAGATCGGGATAATCGTTGTGGATGAGCTTGAAGTGACCATCCGTAATGGACCGTGCATGGTCTTCGTAGTCGTGCCAATGGTCCTCTCCGAAAGCGTATTTCCGAAAACCAGATTCCGAGTCGTATTCCGCGTCAAGCAAGTTGCGGACAAATGCCGCTTCTGACTGCTGCCCTCGAATTCCAGCCAGATGACGTATGGTCGGGGCCAGATCCACTGTTGATACCAAACTCTGCGAGACACGCCCGGCTTCCACAAAACCGTGCCAATGTACAATCAACGGCGTTCGTATCCCATCCTCATAAAGCGTTGTCTTCGCCCTCGGGAATGGTCGACCATTGTCGCTGATGAAAAATACAATCGTTGAACGAAATCCTGGCTTAACATCCTTTGGCAATAGCGCCATCACCTTCCCGACAGAGTCATCAAGACGTGAGATCTCCTGATAATACAAATTGAAGTCGTGTCGCACCTCAGGCGTATCTGGCAAATAGGCAGGCACATTGATGAGCGATTCATCATAGGGCTCCCACGCCTCTTCCTCGTATTCCCGGTGCGGGTCCAGCGACGCCAGCCACAAGAAATATGGCTTCTCCTGAGACTGCGCATCTTTGACCGTCTGCACCCAGTCCTCACACCCCGAAGGTGATTGAGCAATCATCTTCGCAGGCTGATCACCGTCACCCGTCGGCAAGACAAACCCAGCCGTCGACGCCTCATGGATCTCATCGAAGTGGTCACGAATGTTGTCCCCCAGATGCCACTTCCCAGCCGCCGCGGTGTAGTAACCGGCCTCTTTGAGCGCTTTGACAAATGTTTGTGTCCCCGCTGGCAATGGCCAATGCAACTGCTCGGCTCCCGTTTGATGCGGATACTTCCCGGTAATAATGCTCGCCCGAGACGGACTGCACGACGACGCCGTCACATACGCCCGCTCAAACCGCAATCCCTCAGCAGCCATGTTGTCCAAATGGGGAGTCCGAATCACCTTGTTCCCATAACATCCCAAATCATCCCAGTTCAAATCATCGGCGATCATCAGAATGATGTTTGGGCTGTCGTGGGCGTATAAATTAGAGAAACCGCCAGTCAGGTCAATGCAACACACCAGGAGAAAAGCAGAAACGTGTTTCACAGTAATCGCCTATGCATGAAATGAAATGCCAGCACGAGACAGTTGCAAAAAATTGTGAACGCTCATGTGTCTTTCAATCAGATCAATATTGTTCTCAAACAACGTAATCAAATCAAAGACACGACAATTCCCGACGCTGACCCAAATCAGCTTCAATGGAGTCAATCCGATCAGATGCGAATCGACGAAATCATAATCCTTAGAAACCAGGATTCGAGAATCCTGATCGCAATAGTCTGCAATAAATCGGTCAGAATTTGCTGTCCCCCCAGGGATTTGGGAAACATGCAACGCATCTTGCCCCAGGCGATTCAGCACGTCCACCAGCTTCATGGGTAGTTGAGCATCAACAAGTAATCTCATTGTATGGCCAATGTCGTACTTTTCACATCAGCCAATTTGGCTGCATATTCTAGACATGCCATTAAATCGTCTTTCTGGAGTTCGGGAAACTCGTGCAGAATCTCTTCATTGGTCATGCCTGAGGCCATGTATTCCAGCACTGAGGTAACCGGATAGCGCATTCCACGAATGCACGGTTTGCCATGGCAGATTTCTGGGTTGATCGTAATACGATTTTTGAATGGCATGTCAGTTCCTTTAATGAATAACAGACCAGGAATTATGGACGCGGCGATGTTCTCAACACATCATACAACACCTGATCCTCATCATCAAAATGCGTGAATTTTAAACTCGCAGGCTGCCCTTGTGATGAAGGCGTCAGTTCCAGTTGCAAAAACCCTCCCGAGGGTTTGAGCTGCGAATAGAGCCGTTTGATCGTTCCTTCGGGGTCCGTTGAACCTTCATCGCCGATGGGTCTGGCGATCCGGGCGTTTTCATCAACCAGCGATCCGCAGCCAAACTCTTCGACTCCGCTGGGATGACGGCTGTGATACTGCCAGTGACGATCACCACAGATGACAAAAAAGCCCTGCTTGTTAAGGCCGTTTTCAGTCACGAATTTGAAGAACTGATCTCGTTCAAATTCAAAACCTCCGACGTTGGCGTGATTATCAAACTTGCGAGCATCATCAGGGCCGACCATCGGGTTGGGAGTGATCAGAAGTTTGAATGTCGCATCACTCTCGACCAGCGTCCGCTGCAGCCATGCCCGCTGCTCTTGGCCCCAGATCGTCTTTTCCGGACCATCCTCCATCGCATTGGGACTACGATAGATCCGGTTTTCCGTCAACCAGATTTGCAAATCTTTATTCACGCGAAACGTCCGATATGTTTTCACATCGCGATCGCCGAGTTTCCCATAAGGGAGTTGTTCCCGCATCAACTTCTGGGCATCCTCAACACTCGGCAAGTGATCGCCTGTGTTGTCGCCATCATCGATTCGATAATCGTGATCATCGACGTGCCAGTAAAACGGCACCTCGGCAAACAGATCCTTAAACCTCGGCTGGACCCATTGCTCATGATACTTCCGGCGCAGTTCGGGAATCGTTTGTGCCCGCGGATCTTCGGGTGTGTCAAAATAAACATTGTCTCCCGTACTGCAAATGAATTGCGGAGCATGCTTGAGTAATGTCGCCAGTCCTGGGTAACCCAGATTCTTGTCAGGCCCCGCATAAGGCGGCGCCAGATCAATGTTGTTCTCTTCCAGATGCTCGGCTCGATCGATCCGTGGATCACCATGAAACTTCGCATAGTTCATGCACGAGATAACAATGAACTTCTCTGGCACAGCATCTTCTTTGCCGGGATGCGTTTGGAAACGGTTGATGAAACTGGGAAACTTCGCGATGGACGTTTCATCGGGCCCGATTTTCGTCAGCACAACATACCTCGTCGCGGGCTTGAGTTCTTCAAAGATCGCTCGGGCATGAAAGTCATATTCAGGGCTGGTCGTGGCCGTGCGGGCATCAACTTTGATTCCCAACGTTCCATCCTCAACGGCTTCATACAACTCAAACAACACCGCCCCGGTTGCTCCTGGAACATCCCCCTGGGTCAGATGGTCAGAACTAGTCAGACGGGTTTGCGCAATCGCCGAGTGATCACTGACTTCTGCAATCATCGTCCCCTGACCGACCATCAGCGGTTGCCCCAGATCGTCAGCCAAAGACGAGGCCAAACCGTGCATCAAAACGATCACCGCTGACAATGTAAAAGCAGAACACTTTACGAAAGTACAATCGTGTCGCATTATGGTGTACCCGTTGAAACGAATGGAAGAAGACGTGAGAAAATGAGAGTCGCGATAAACGCTGTGGTGCCGACAGTCGCCAAACACGGAGTCCACGATTTCAGGCCTTGTGCTTCGGTGATGTTCCCCATCCGCGTAAAAATCCAAAACCCGGAATCATTCATCCAGGATCCCACCAGCGACCCCGAACCGATCGACGTCGCGATGTAGACAGGGTGATACGGAAGGTCGAGCTTGGTGATGATCGCTGCCATCATCCCCGAGCCAATAATCATCGCCGTCGTGCTTGACCCCTGAGCGATTTTCAAGATGGCCGCCAGTCCAAAGCTGACATACAGCAGCACTTCAGGACCATAGTTCTGCTCTTTGAAAATCCCTTCAATCGCCGTCCCGACGCCGGCTGTCCGCAGCATTGCTCCAAATGCAGAACCCGCCGCCGTGATCAAAATAATCATCCCCGCCGACGTCAATGCATGTTCGACCATATGCTCGGTATGACTTCGCGGTCTGTGCGTATATCGATGATAAACCAGCATCGCCAGCATCGTCGAAATGAGTAACGCAATGTTCGGGCTCCCAAAAAACCGCACCCAACTGAGTAAATGCAGATACGTCGCCTCACTCAGCGAAACGGTCAGAGGCTCTTTGTCGGCAAAGGTGATCGTCGTCGTTTCGGTGCCTCTTTGCCCCAGACCTTCCAGACGCGAAATCATCGCGGCACGTTGTTGGGGATCATCATCGACAGTCTCAAAAAACGATTGCAACCCGATCAAAGCCACTGGCAAAATGATCGGCAGAAATGACAAAAACAACCCCGGCAGCTTCCGCTCATCATCCACAATCGGAGCCTGATCAGGATTGGCGATCTCATCCTGCAGATCCGTCAGGTCCGGTTTGACATCAAACTTGCTCCCCACCCACAACGAGAAAAAATAACCCACAACCGCCGCCGGCAGGCCGACCAGTATCCCCACGCCAATCATCGTTCCCAGATTGATGCCCAGCGCTTCGGCCATCAACAGCGGCCCCGGCGTCGGCGGCACAAGTGCATGTGTCAACACCCCGCCTGCCGTAATCGCCAAGAGACAGCGCATGTAGTCTTTGCCAGTATTGATATAAAACGACCGAGCCAGCGGCACGAGAAGATAAAAAACCGTGTCAAAAAAGACCGGCACCGACAACACAAACCCACTCCCCAACAGCGCCATCGGTGCGCGTTTCTCACCCAGCAGCTTGACGAAAAACCGCACGATCCGATCGGCGGCTCCACTCTCCATCATCGCCGATCCAATCACCGCCGCCAGCGCGATGACAATGCCCAGCGATCCACAGGTGCTCCCGAACGCATTAGCTACCCGGGTGATTTTTTCTTCCGGCATCCCCGGAGCCATCAGGCTGACCACCAGCGCCGAGACCACCAAGGCAATAAATGCATTCAGGCGCGCGACAAGAATTAAAACTAGAACACACGAAATCCCTACGCCCATCACTATGAGCGGGTAACTGTTTTCCATGCGGTTGTCTCTTCAGAGGTCAGTTCCAGAAGGTGCCTGAGCCCCGAATGATCAAGGCCCGTTGATGGATTCACGATAGCAAAATATCACAGCCATTTCACGCCACAAACCAGAGTTTTACCCGGTAAACATCATCGCAAGACCATCTCAGACCCGCTTCTGAGAGGCTTATTCCTCGTGAACGTGACCATTTGCGAAAACAAATTAGACAAATGTTGTTCAGAGCGCAGTTTTTATAGAATGAAATCTCGATGAAAGACGTAGTAGGTACAAGTCGTAGATTCAAGTCAGATTTCCAATCCCCGGATCAAACTCTTCCACGCTCAACCAGGTCGTCCCATGAAACATCTCTTCACAACGCTCACGCTGCTGACAATCTCCACCGCCATGGCTCAAGCCCAACCGCTTGACCCCATCACAGGCAAACAAACCCTCATCACGATTTCCCCCGAAACGACCTTCATCACCGAACCCCTCGACGAGCGTGGCTACCCCGATTATCTCGCCTACATGAATCGCGAGATGCTCAAAGACGTGACCGACCCCAGACAAAACGCCGCCATCTATCTGCTCGCCATTTTTGGACCTTATACCCAAAATAGTCCCAGCCGGCTCTTAGCCGATCAAACGTGTGAGCACCTGGGGGTTCCGCCACTCCCAGAGAAAGACAACTACTTCATCTACACATCTCAGCATGTCACGCGCCTAATTAAAATACGAAAAAAAGACGCGCCTGCTGACGAAATTCAAGCCGCTCTAGATGTCGTCAATCGTTTCTGGCCACCGAGCGCAGCGTGGACAGTCAATGATAATCCGGTTCTCGCATCTTATCTAACGCTTCCGGAAACTCAGCGATCGCTCCAGCTTCTGGAGTTAATGAGCACATGCAACGTCTACCATCTACCCTATGCTACCGGAACAACGAATCATGTTTTTACCCCTCTGAACTCTGTGCCCCTGCCTTACTCACAACAATCACGTGAACTCGCCCGACTTTTGCAGACGCAAGCCATGCTCGATTTAGGGGAGGGGCGATTCCAACAGGCCGCCGATCGCCTCATCCAGATGCACAAACTCGCCCGTTTTTTCACGTCCCAGCCGTTCATTATCGATCATCTGATCGCAGTCGCCATGGAAGCGATGGCCAGCCAGGCCGATGCCCAATTTGTCCGTCATCCCACAGTACCGACCGAAGTCCTGAGAGATTTTCAGTCTCAACATCAATCTTTGTTACCATTCGTTGATGCTGGCAGAAATGTCACAGTGAGTATCGCGACGGCAGAGCGATTTATTCATCTCGACACAATCATTTCGCTGGCTACCTACACAACACAACCTGCTTTACCTTTCGACCCGCCTTCTCTCATCCTGGAATTTGAAAGCCCAGACCTCGCCAAGCGGGTGAATTTTGTCGCCTCGGCTCAAGAACTGGACGTCAATTTGATTCTTCGCAAAAGCAATCAGTATTTTGATCAATACTCACAACTCGATCTGGATGACTATGTCAAACAATTTCAAGGCTTACAAAAAATGTATCAGCAACTCGTCACGGCGCGAGAGTTTTCCAAGCTGCAGAATATGGAACAGCTACTCTCTGAGATGTCCATCGAGGAACGAAGCCACATGATCAACCAGATCATTTTGGCGAATCAGAACTTTCCATTGATTCAATGTTTCAACGCAGAAACCCGCGCCTGCACTAAACACGACCTCGTCCAACTCCTCATCGCACTCGAACTCTACTACCGCGATCACCACACCTATCCTGAAACACTCGCTCCACTCGCCCCCGACAACATCCCCTCCATCCCCCTCGACCGCTTCACCAACCAACCCTTAAACTACATCACGAAAAACAACCAATTCAAACTCTACAGCGTCGGCTACGAACCTCAACATGCTGGCACATACCGCTCCGGCCTCACCTTCACCTCCCGCGGCTGGGTTGATTAACGTTGTTCGAAATCCAGGAACTGCTCAACTCTTCTCGCGCCGTCCAGTCACGCGATAACGGTTTTGCACAAATCCGCACGGATACGATTTCGACGACACCAGCTCCACCGTCACATCACCTCCCAAAGGCCCAAACAACGGGATGCCTTCACCCAGGAGTACCGGCACGATCGTGATGATCAATTCATCGATCAGGTTCGCTTTGAGAAAACTTTGGATCGTCTTTCCGCCGTCAATATAAAATCGCGTCAGACCTTGGCGCGTCAGTCGCGTAATGATCGTTGCAGGATCTTCTGACGACGTCGTCACCGTATCCGGATAAGCCGACGAGGTACTCGGAAGCGTCCGAGTGAGCACAACAACATCCCGTTTCCCATATGGCCAGGTGGGAAACGAGAGCGCCGTTTCAAAAGAGAGGCGACCCATGACAATGGCATCGATCGACTTGAAAAAGTCTCGATAGCCATAGTCATCGCCCGACACCCTGCTGGCCGCCGTTTCCAGCCAGTCAATACTTCCATTGGTTCGGGCAATAAACCCATCCAGGCTGGTCGCAATAAATACCGAACATTTCGCTGTCATGAAATCTCCTTGACTCGAACCGAGTGTAGGAAAAAACGATGCCAGCGAAATGGGGTAGATACCTCGTATTGATCAAATCACCAAATTACTTTTTGAATTTTGCCTTCGTCGCTTCGTCGGCAGGTTTGATCAGAATTCGGCTCCAGCGCGCCCGACTGAATTCCTTGCCATCAACCGAGGCGATCGCAGAACTGATCTCGATCACGTCCCCTTGATTGATCGTCACCGCAGGGAAGGTTTTGTTGTAAGCCTCTCCCTCTTCCATCGAGACGTTGCTGATCGGACAAGTGAATGTCCCCACTTGCTTGTCATTGACTTTAATCTCATAAGTCGATTCGCCATCCTCTTCCCCAACAGTACACAGTGTGATGTCATATGATCCGCTGGCATGTTGAAAATTGGTCGAGACAGAGGCAGTTTTGTTTTTAGCAGGATTGATGGCCGCCCATTTGCCACCCTTGTCGGAGTAGTAACCGGTATTTGTCAGATCAAAATCGACAGGTCGATAAAAGCAGGTATCATCCGCCTTGGCGAGTTCGTCGGCTTCCATTTTTCCTTCAATCCAGGCGGCCAGTGTCGAGCTGCCAAAACCATATCCGCCAGGAAGCGCGCGATAGTCACGGGTTTGAATCTGAGGAGGTTCACCCCAGTGTGCGGGAAATTTTGTCATGTCGGCTGTCGGCAACTCTTTGACTTCAAACGCTTCCGGCAGTTGACCTGCGCGAACCTTGGAAGGCGTGACCGATCCTTCCGGACGGGCCATCTCACGATTGGTCGTTAACAAAATTTGATCGAACTCAAATCCATCCTCACGCATGGAAACATGAATGATGTGTTCACCCGGTTCCTTCACGTCAAGAAAGATCTCGTGAGCGACGCCACAGTGCTCTTCGGCCGTGCGTTGCTTGCTTTCCCAATACCATTGTTTTTTCCCCTGGCACCACTGCAACCTTTTGCCTGACTCTGGCCATTCTCCATCCAACCCAACGTGACAACCATTGTCTTCTGGTCCGGTGGAATGAGCACGCACCCACACATAGTATTTGCCCGCAGATGTGAAATGCGCCTTATAAGACAGCACAGCCATCAGCCCGGCTTCATCGGTGAAACAAACTCCCTTTTCCATTTTGTCGCCGTGTTTGGATCGTGTATCGGGAAGAATTTCCAGATAAGCCCCTCCACTGGCATCGACCAGGTGATCAGGATCTGAATCCGGTTTGACATCAACAACCTGCCGGGTGGACTGGATATACCAGGTCCGTTTGTCAGTTTTCTCCTGGTTGTAATAGTGTTCTGCTTCAATACACAACTGGCCATCGGCTTCCTGAAAAACAACATCACTGGAGACAATAGGCTCCGAGGCAGGAAGCATGCTCGTCATGACAATCATCGGTGAAACAACGCAAAGCGATGTCTGCATGAGCTTTAGAAACGTCATTGAACTCTCCTGATTAACGAAATATCGGGGCAAGAAACGCAAAATATCTGCACGTATTGATATTAACGTTGTTCACTAACAAATTTCCAGTTTCATCAGTTGAAATAATAAAAAATAAACATTAGTAAAAACGAAACGCTTGTGGTCAGATTGGTCCACAAAAAAAGCCGGAGCCCTGGTCAGGACTCCGGCGTGAGGCCGAGTAACTTTTTTCTTCTCTCTCCAACTGTTCTTACTGAGTGATGACTACTTCTGAACCGATCCCCAAGAGGTCATACACAATTTCAACTTGCTCATTATGCAGTCGGATGCAGCCTTTGGATTGTGCCTGACCGATCGAGTGGGGATCAATCGTGCCATGAATCCCATAACTGTCACCCAGATCAATCCAGCGTTCACCGAGTGGATTGGCAGGATCATCCGCAGCCACGACACCATCGGCTCCGTAATACACAGGATTGATTTCCTTGTTTTTGACGGTAAAGCTGCCCACAGGTGTCGAGTCGTTTTTCCCGCAACCGATCGGGAATCGGCAAACATAATAGCCATGAGCATGGATAATCATTTCGAATTCACTCAAGTCGACGATGGCCGAGAAGGGGCCTTTGATCACTTTCAATTCACTGCCAGCTCGAATCTTCTCGGGCGTCACACGATTCAAGCGTGCTAAGTATTGCCAGGGGACGTCATACTTTTTGCTGATCGTCATCAATTGATCGCCAGGAACAATCGAGTAAGGGGTCATGTAATGCACACCGGGCGAGAAGTAGATTTTGCGCGCCAGTTCATCAATCTCTTTTTGAACGTCAGGTCGCGATTGAGGGCTCGACCAATACAGTTCCGAAAGCTGACGCAGACGTTGAATTTCCTGGGAAGGCGTTTTCCGTTCCGGTTCGACACTCGACGATTCAGGCATCGACAATACGCGGTCCATCAGTTCGTGAGTGGTTGGTGTCAAATGCATGGTCGTGACAGTTGTCGGCGTTTGTTCGAAGCTGGTCATCATTGCGCTGTGATTCGTCGGGGTTTCTGTCGCGAAATCCATTTGCTGGACCTGATTGTGTTCTGCTGGAAGTAATGTCGATTCGCCGCGGTAAGGGTCGGCCAGCAGCCGGACCTGATCTCGCTCGGGATTGAAGGTTAACGTTCGAGTCTCAACCATTGCCGTATTGCCCGGACGCATCGCCGGTTGTTCCATATCCTGTGCAGTCATGCGTTGTGGAGTTTGAGAATCGACAGTCTGAGAGTCCTGAATTCGACCGGAATGAGGATTCATGGGATTAAAATCAGGACCACTCCCGGTGATCTGGGGAGTTTCAATGCTGGAAAAATAGAGACGACCAGGCTCCTGGCTCCGAGTCTTCGAACTTTCAACCGTCTTGGTGGGAGTCGCTTGAGTCTGCCAGCCATCTTCGAACATGGCGGTCTGGACTTCCGTTTGTGCTTGGGCTGGCATCCCCGGTTGTGCTGCGACAAATTCCAGCTTGCGTTCTTTCTCTAAAAACGCAGCAAAAGGATCGACGCCAGATGGCTGTTCGGCTGTGTGACTGGCTGAGTTCATTGCAGGAAACGATGCTGGCTCATTCAACTCAACATACGGCAACTCCACGTGAGGAATTTCCACAACGTTGCTCGGTTGAATGGTCTGACACTCGCCTGAGCGGCAATCAGAACTCACAGATTCCAAAGACGTTTGTTGAATCATGGAATCTGCAAACCCCGTTTGAACAGATCCATTCGTTCGTTGTTCCTGTACAAAAGAAGCGACACCAAAAGCCGGATCCGTCGCGTTTGCCATCTGGGAAATTGAGGTCTCCAGAGATGCTGTCTGCGATCCTTCCGCAGGCAAAGGTTCAGATTGACTGCCAGGCAGGAGTCCGTCCAGAGAAACAGTCGTTTCGATTTCCGAAGTCGCCGATTCCGTAAGCGTTGTCTCCGACTTGGGAATGCTGATCGGAATCAGATCCATAAGCCAGGCACCGGTCACGGCGCTGCATAAAACACACACCCAGCTAATGGCTGTGGTAGAAAAGACAGTGGCGCGACGTCCATATCGCATGGTCATTCTTCCTTGATGACAAATTCATTTCAAAGGCAGGTGAGGGCCAGGGAGGTCACACATCAATCAAACATCCGTGATTGAGAGATACGCGACACACGTGAGTCCGGCAAATTCAAAGGCAACGAGCGAGCGTTGAATTCAGATGGCTCAGAATTCGCCACCGGCTGCGTTGGTTCAGGAATCGAAAAGTTATACGTGTCGCGGCCGTAATCTGTCCCGCGATTGAGTTTATGCCACTGATGGGGCTGCATATAATGCGAAATCGTACTGCATCCACTGCACCAAAACAGGCAGCAGCCGACTAAAAGCATCAATCGTTGTTTGAGTTCATCCATGATGGCAATACTAAGCCTTTCATCATCTTGATAAAGGCGTCGATCCAACGTCTATGCACCCCGTCCTTCAGGGCGCAACGAGAAGATCTGTGAAAACAAGAGCGGAACTGTAACGCAAGGGCTTTTTTCTGACTAGACGGGTTCCGCTCAGTGAATTGTTCGTCCCGTTTTTTACAATTCCGCTCGGAAATCTCTTGCAGTTCTCCCCACCAAAAACCTCAACTTCACTGATAAGCGACACATCTGCGAGTGATCTGGATTCCATTTGAGCTCCTTTCGCTTTACGCTGAGAGCTCATCATCAAGTGAGCACCTCCTTATCACCCCGCGCTAAAGGTTTGCAGATGAAATTGGCCAAA
>JBGSVC010000117.1:0-7331 GCA_041753175.1 Planctomycetaceae bacterium | reverse complement strand
GACTCAATAACCCTTCCACCATACTGATCAGGCTAAGACTTCGATGACAATTCACCTCATTCGCGACCTTGAAAATCTGCATCGCAATCTGCTTTCAATGTGTGCCAAAGTCGAAGAACTCGTCAGCGATACTGGCCGTTTGTTTGCAGGCAGCTACGATGTCGAGGTTGTGGAGGATTTACAAAACCGAGATCAGATCATCGATGCCTTTGACATCACCATCGAAGAAGAATGTCTGAAACTGCTGGCCTTGCACCAGCCAGTGGCGACTGACCTCAGACGCATCACCACCGTAATGAAAATTGCCGCCGAACTGGAACGTGTTGCGGATTTAGCCATAAACCTGACAGAACGTCTGGCAGACATGAAGCGACATCCCAAGTTGAATGTCCCGTCACGATTTCATGAGATGGTTTATAAATCGATGGATATGCTGCGTCGCAGTATCGATGCCTATGTCAACATGGATCCCAACTATGCCCGTGCCGTTTGTGCCGATGATGTCATCGTCGACAAACTCAATCGAGAGATTATCACAGAGATCATCGCTCAGATGAAAGCCAACCCCGAATTGATTGACACCGGAATTCATTTGCTTTCTGCCTCCAAGCATATCGAACGCGTGGCCGACCATGCTTCGAATATCGCCGAAGATGTTATTTATCTGGTGGAAGGCATCATCGTTCGCCATCGTCACGAAACGTTTTCAAAGCCACAGTAAAAGGCCATTTTTAATCTCATCGAAGTCAGCGACATTTGTTGATAACTCATCCTTTAGAAGCGCAATCGTCCATGGAAAAGCACAAGATCCTGGTAGTTGAAGACGAACGATCACTCGTCGAAGTCATTGCGTATAACCTGCAACGCGAAGGCTATGAAGTCATCACAGCCACCGATGGCCTGGATGGTCTTCGCAAAGCACAAAGTTCCTTGCCGGATTTGATCGTACTTGATTTGATGTTGCCGGTCATGGATGGGTTGCAGGTCTGTCGAGAACTTCGTGCGGATTCTCGTACCAATGGCATATTGATTCTCATGCTGACTGCCAAGAGCGAAGAAGTCGATGAAATCGTAGGCTTTTCCATGGGGGCCGATGACTATGTCACTAAGCCGTTTAAAGTCAAACCCCTGATTCACCGCATTAAAGCATTGTTACGCCGGCCTGTGCAGGAACAATCGACGACCGACGTGGTTTCGGCTCAAGGCATTACGATCGATCGGGTCAAACATCAAGTGACGATGGATGGCCAGGAATTGATGTTGACGCCAACTGAATTCAAATTGCTGTGGACACTCACCCGCCACCCCGGACGTCCCTTTCGCCGGAGCGAATTGATGGATATCTGCCGTGGCGAAGATGCCAATGCCCTCGAACGAACGATCGATGTCCATATTCGTTCACTGCGCCAAAAAATGCTGACCAAAGCAGATCTGGTCGAGACGGTCCGAGGTGTTGGGTATCGTCTCAAGATTGACTGACAAATTCACACCCGGCAAAATGGACTCAATCGGATCCAAACACCATCTCTAAAGCTCCTTTTAGAGCACATCAGTTTTCGTGGCTCAATTGGATAGAACGTTGGCCTCTGGAGCCTGTGGCAAAAGGTCCGATACCATTCGACTTCAAAGACTCGTCATCACACGCTCATTCACAGTCATGCAAGATAACTATGGCTTTTGTTTCGCAGCAGTCTGATATGCCTGCACCATGGTTGAGTCGACGACGCAGCGAAAGCCCTGGTGGAACGCAGAGGAGTCCTGGTCGGCTCTCATGCGTGCTCCTACTCGATATCCTGTGCAACTGTTGGTGTTGCACATAAACGAACCGCCACGCGTGACGCGTTTGATAATGTGAGGTTCTTCGGGATCAAAACTCGACTCAGGACCTTGAGGATTTCGAACTGGTGACATTGAATAATAATTGCGGTGATAATAATCGGCGGTGAATTCCCAGACATTGCCAGCCATGTCATAGAGCCCATAGGGATTGGGAGGGAAGGACTTGACGGGGGAAGTCCCTTTGAAACCATCGGCATACGTGTTCTCCATGGGAAACTCGCCCTGCCAATAGTTGCAACGATATTCTCCTCCGGGCAATAACTCGTTGCCCCAAGGATACTTCCAGTCCTGATGACCACCGCGTGCAGCCAGTTCCCATTCTGCTTCACTGGGAAGTCGTTTGCCCGCCCATTGACAGTAGGCCAGAGCATCTTTAAAGGTTATGTGGACGACAGGATGATCCATCCGATCAGTGATGTCCGAATCAGGACCTTCGGGATGCTTCCAACAGGCTCCAGGACGATATTCCCAAACCTGATATTCCCACATGGGAACATCACGAATCAGTGTGTCCCGATTAAACTTCTCATTAAAACAAATCGACCCTGCCACCAGGTTCTCTTCAGGAATCAAAGAGACATCCGGGACTTGCCCAATGAAGTCTTCCCGTCTGGGTTTGATTTCTTCCGTCGTCACATAGCCAGTTGCGTCAATAAATCGCTTGAATTCAGCATTGGTCACTTCTGTTTGATCGATAAAAAATCCATCGACGGCGACCCGATGAGCCGGATACTCGTCGGGTTTGACCTTGTCGGGGTTGTTATCAGATTTGATCGGTTCCGGAAACGTTTCGACGCCTCGAATGAATTCTCCACCGGGAATCCAGGACATGCCTGTCGGTAGAAAATCACCAGGAGCATCAACAATCAAAGGTGCAGACGACGATTCTTCATCAGGAATGGATTCCGCCGTAGTGACTTTCTGCTGATTGGTAGAGACACGAGGCTTAACTGGAACAAGGGCCACAAAAGCGATCGCGATCAGGCTCAGCCCCAGAATCAGGAAGGGAAAAATTGTTTTGAACACGGGAATCAATACCTTACTCGACGACTATCGGCCACAAAAAACAAGGGGAATTCTTCTGAAGTTATCCGCCCTTAATTGCTCATCATTGTAAAGATCATTTTAGACAACTCCTTGCGACATGAGAATGACTGAGTTGATGATCAATACCAATTCCTGGCAAACAGATCAAAACTAATCGATGTCTTTTCCAGACCTTCGAGAAGGAGAATATCTCTGTTAAGAGATCAAGAAATGACCTAAGATCTCCCCAGATTCGCTGAATCTGGCGATCATAGTGACTCTCACACGGATGATGGGAAGATCGCTCGGCAGCCTGTTGATTTCCTCAATGGGCTGCATGATTCTATGGATGGAATCGACATAAACGCTGAGTTTCAGGCGTTTATTGAGTGTTGAAAACCGACGCGAAGTCGATTTTCAACAGGCCGTAAGAGACATGAACTCGCGGATGTGATTTTGAACGGATTGAGACATCGCTATGAGGCTCCAAAACTTATCATTTACGTTTCGAAGTCCGGACGCGTTCTGCGCTGCAGTGATGAGTCTGGTCTTTATCGCCTGCCTGACTGCCGGTTGCTTTCAAGATGCAAAACAGGCTGGCGAATCGCATCCAGAAATCAACTCAGTAACAACTGCCCAGCCGAGCCTACCGACAACATTACCAGTTCAACACGAACCAGATGTCGAACCAACATTGACACCAGTCTCTCCAGACGTTCATACCAAAGTCGATGCGACGACTCCAGAGAGACCAAACTCTGATATCTCAACGAAATGGACAGAAGGCAAGACTGTCGAACTGAAGTTTACGAATTGGGCTCACCTACAGGATCAGATTTTGACGCTTCAAGGGAAAACCGTCTTGGTCTACCTCTGGTCGACAAACTGTCTGATATGTCGCCAGGAATTTCCTCGCTTCCTGGAACTGCAGGCCGAATTTCCTGATAATCTCGTGGCGATTTCTGTCTGCTGTGATTTTCAAGGATCTCCCGAGCACCCCGTAGAGACGTATTACGAAGCAGCAAAAATCTTTCTCGACACTCAGCAGGCAGGTATCCAGAATTACCTGCTAGAGAATCCTCAGAAATCATTTTTCGAGATGATCGAACTCAAAGACCTGCCCGCCATTTATGTCTACAATTCCAAAGGGTTACTTCAAAAACGTTTTGACCTGCCGGCATCCAACGAAAAGCAATCCGATCGTTTCGGAGTGACGATTGAACAGGATCTCAGGCCGTTGGTCAGGCGATTAGTTATTAATGAGAATTAATCGCCATCATATGAATTGATGCTGATGGTAACGATAAAGGCATGAAATCTTGTTTGTGATTTTGAACAATTTGTGATGGGAATCGTAATGACTTTTTTGGGTCTGTGTTATGATTTGTTGAGTTATTCAAAATGATTGACATCTTCAACCACGAAATTGTCAGCGTTTTGAATCTGCAGTATTCGGAGAGTTTGGTTTGTTTGTGTTTCGTAAACTTTTGAATGCCTGTTGGCATCACCCCCGTGAGCAAATTGTCAAGCTGCTCCAACTGGAAGATTCTCCCCACTCAATTGCCTTGGGGGGAGCACTCGGCCTGTTCGTTGCGCTCACGCCGACGTTTGGAATTCAGGTCATGCTGATGATTCTCATCAGCATTATTTGTCGCCCGTTGTTTCGATTTAACCTGATTGCCAGCTTCCTGGGTGTCTACGTCACCAATCCGCTGACGGCTCCATTCATCTATTGGATGAACTACAAAGTGGGGCTGTTATTTGTGGGAGGAAAAATTGATTACGAAGAACTCAAATTTCTTCTCACATCAGGCCGAACCTCTCAACAGATCATCGAAAATCTATGGGAGTTGTTTCAACGGATCGGTTATCCCTTGACGATTGGTTGTTTCATTGTTGGAATTCTCTCGGCGGTGATGGCGTATCCAATCATTCTGCGAATCGTCATGTCGGCCCAGTCAGCCAGCCAGAAGTTACGCAAGCTGAAGATGCGCATGGAGCAACGAGCTGTCAAAGCGAAAGAGAATGCAAATCTGACCTCTGTTGCTTCGATCGGAACCAATCCTAATCCCGATATGCACTCAAACATTCAGGAGTCTTCCTGAAACTAATGACGGAATTTACCGTTTCTACTTACGCTGCCATGCTTTTCGTCGAATTCTCTGATTCATTCCCAGAACCGTCTTGAATCGTGATTTTCGCCGCGGATAATAAAAGTGTGCATATCGACCTTCAATGAAAATCTCTGTTGTGACGAGATTTCCTCAGATGCAAACGTTGACATTTGTTACCTGGCATGGAATCTTAGGTATTGAGTCACTCCAGATCTTTCGGTCCTTCACTTCAATCACTTTCGCCTGTGGATTTTCTTAATGGCTAGTATCGTTACCTGTCCCAAATGCCAGACACTCGTGCTCAGCGACACCGTTCAATGTCCAGGCTGCAAAACGGTGTTGATTGAATCCCGCTCCCATGAAGTCGCGCCGATTTCAGCCAATACTGTCAGTGTTGTCTCCAATCATGATTCCATCAACGAGCATCCCTGTCGGGAATGTGGGGTAATGGTTCGCAAAGGAGTCGTTCGCTGTTTCAACTGCGGGACGTTCACCAATCCCGATATCGAAGCCAAGTTCATTGAGAAACAAGATTCGCAGATGCAGATCATGTATAGCGAACTGGAGGATTCCGACGAGAAAGGTTTCGCGGATTCCAGATCGAATTCATCCTCAGATACAGGATTTCATACCAGCGACTTTAACGATTCCTCAGCCAGGGATGAAGGGGACCCCGACGACGATTTCCAGCTATCTGATGACATTGAAATGCTGGATTGGAATGCCGACGACGAAGGTGCAGACTTTGAATACGACGAAGCCGACCGTCTAAGCAATTCAGAAAGCGACGTCGAAATTTCGAATCTCGAAGAATTAGACGCCTCTACAGAAGAGACATCCTCTGAAGAGGCGACTTCGGAGGTATTACCTGGCGCTGATCACGTTGACGATGGACTCTTCTCTATTGCGATGCTTGAAGAAGCAGAACAGGCATCAAAACGACGTCGCCAATTACAGACTTCCAAACGTCAGATGGCTAAATTCCTGAAGTCGACCGATCAGGGCATTATGATGCTGCCGCCGTGTCGATGCTGCGCCATTCGCATTCAGCCCCATCAACTTGGTGCCAGTGGGGTCTGTCCCAAATGTAAACTCTCGTTTCGAATTCCGGCTCCCAAGACACAGGCTCGCGTGATTCTGACCAAAACAGAAACATCTGCCTCAACGGTAAAAAACGTTGACCATCGATTTGAAAACGTCGCCGTTGTCGACCAGGTCGGAGAGTTTCAGGTTTGGCTGCGAGGCTTGTGGTTTCACAATGTCGATTTGGCCAAATTCAAGCCCGCCGAAGACCTCTTGTTGAAACAATATGTGCCAGTCGATCTGGGCTTCTCACCAGATCAGGTCATTGCCATCCCATTGGCAAAAAAGCCCGGCAATTATGCAGAAGATGATGCTAAAGTTCAAGAAGCCCGTCAAAAGTATTTACTCCGTCTGGCTGATAAGACGAAGACACTCGATCAAAACAAAGATCTGGAAATCATGCCCATTATGCTGGGCACACTGTCGCGGATGAACATCATTGATCCTATTCAACAGGATCTGAAAGCACAGTTTGAAGGGATTAATATTTGGGGCCAGGGACGCATTTATGTCGAATTGCCGTCAACACCTGCAACTGCTGAGAAGCGCACTTTTCTTTCGATGACAATCTCCCAATATCGCGAACTCTCTCGTATCCTGACTCATCTCTATGGTTACACGCGATTCCATTTGAAATCGACCACGCCGATTGAACTGAAAACTGAAGAACTCGCCTGCATGTTCAGTAAAAAGAATTTCGACGTCTTGTCTGACGGCGAATATTATCGTCACGATTCGCGCTATCAACTTAATCTCCTGGGGCATGTTTGTCAGTCCTGTCACAAGTTTCTTAGCGAAGAATCCCGCACCGATAAAAAGCTGGGGTCCGCGGCTAATAAACCGCCCTCGAAAATGAAATGTCTTGCTTGTGGTAAAAAATTCGGTGAACTCCCGCGATTTGAGATCGCTAAGAAACAAACGGACGCTCCCAAAAAAGGGAAAGCTAAAGCCAAGTCAAGTCTGCAATAGGTCGTTGGCTGATCATCTAACCTGTTCCTGCGGGCATATCCAACTCGTCCGTAGGCAGCCCCTCCCGGAGGTCAACGACTTGTCATGTCTGGTCGATCCGACTACAGTTGATCTTGAGTGATCTCAAGATTCGAGATCGCTCGATCGCCGCTCACCGACCACGACTAACGACCTGAACCATACAAGGTGCAATCAGCTTTCTATGTCCAAACAAGCCATCACGATTCATCATCTTGCTAACGGCATGACGCTTTTGATTGAATCGATGTCGAATGTTCAGTCGGTGGCCTTTAATTTCCT
>JBGSVC010000116.1:0-9694 GCA_041753175.1 Planctomycetaceae bacterium | reverse complement strand
CAGGACGCGGGAGCAGCGCCTCCCAAAGGAGGAGTGGAACTTCCGTTGAATCAACAACAGATCTCCATCTCTCAGCGTTATTCACGTTTTGAGCAGACGTTACTGAAAATTATTGAAATCACCAAAGAGAATGATCCTGCGCGGGCTGACCTGTTACTGCGGGCCATCGGCAAAAGTCGCGAACAGAGAATTTCACCTCAACTTGAGACGATCGTTAAGTTGCTGGGTGAAGAGCGACTCGGAGAGGCGTCAAATCGACAGGAGGATTTGATCGGAAGCCTGGTCGTTGTCCTGGAGATTTTGCAAAGCGAGGATGAGCGAGATCGTTTGAAAAATGAAATTGATCGACTGCAGGATCTGATCAAAGATTTCGATCGGCTTATTGGCAAAGAAAAAGACGTGCGTGCTGACACAGAACGCGGCGGCGACTTTGACGAGATGAAAAAGAAACAGGAAGAAGTTCGCAAACTGGCCGAAGGTCTCAAACAGAAGATGGAGCAACAGGATCAGGAGGCTGAATCAAAGGATCAGTCGGGAGATCCAGCAAATTCTGAAGCTGGCAATAATTCAGAGACGGAAAGCATGCCCGGAGATCAACAAAAGCAAGATTCTGAACAACAAGAGGAAAATAATACTCCTGAAGACACGCAAGACAAGAAACCGACGGACCCAGAAAAAAGCGAGAAACAAGATCAAACAAACAAAGATTCTGAAAAGGAAAGTCAAAAGAAACCTGCCGATTCGAGCCAGTCTCCCTCAAAGTCGCAGGAATCCCCACAGCAAGACTCTCAGCCCCAGGACTCTCAGCAGAGCGAATCCCAGCAGAATCAGTCTCAAGAACAAAACCAGCAACAGCAGCAGGATGAGCAGCAGAAATCTGAGGAGAAGAAAAAGTCAGATCCCCCACAGTCGCCACGTGCAGACGCTCAGCAGCAGCAAAAGACTCCAGGACGTCAGGAATTAGAGGATGCTCGGGAGAAGATGGAAGAAGCCATCAAGGAACTTGAGAAAAAGCAACGCGAAGGTGCTTCCGATAAACAGGATGAGGCGTTGCTGGAACTGCAAAAAGCAAAAGCAAAACTGGAAGAATTGCTCAGGCAGTTGCGTGAGGAAGAGATGGAGCTGTTTTTAATGGCCCTGGAGGCGCGTTTTCGCAAGATGCTTGAGCAGGAATATTTGATCAAAGATGGAACTGTGAAATTGGCAGCCATCAATGAGCAGGAACGTTTGGCTCGACACAGCCAACGAGCGGTGCAACTTGCGCGCGATCAGGCAGAAGTGATGCTGGAAGCCGATCAGGCACTGACTCTCTTGCGAGAAGAAGGGACATCGGTGGCATTTCCGGAAGCGGTCTTACAGTTGAGGGAGGATATGCAGTTGGTCAGTGGTCGATTAGAAAAGATCGATGTGGGCGAGATTACCGTGGCTATTGAAGATGACTTGATCGAAGGTTTGAAGGAGTTGATTGAATCGTTGCAAAAGGAACTCGAGAAGCTGCAAAACAAGGATGACAATCAACAACAGCAGCAACAAGAACAAGAACCGCAAGATCCAGCATTGGTCGATCAGTTGGCTGAGATGAAAATATTGCGATCCTTGCAAAACCGTATCAATCGCCGCACGCGTCAATATGGTTTGGAAGTGGATGGAGAACAGGCTTCCAATCCGGAAATGATCCGTCTGCTGCGCCAGCTTTCTGCCAGACAAACACGAGTTTTTCGCGCCACTTACGATTTATCCTCTGGAAAAAATAAATGAGGGAGATTGCTAATAAATTTCGCACAGCGCTGTCTCCCTGAGAGTGAGTGTTGCCTACAATCTATGTATCCAAAGATGGACTGTGTACTTAAAATGATGAAAGGTCTTAACAAGTTGAATTCTTTCTGGCGTCAGTCGCGACAAGATTGCAAATTGCATTTTTTTCAAAACCGGATTGAGTAAGACGTGTTTGGCATTCCGAATGCATGTTTGTGATTAGCCACTATCAAATGCCAGATTCACTATTTCAAATTGATGACGCTTCTGCATCCATGATTGTCACAAGAGATCGTCAATATTGATCGGAAAGTTAGCTAAATGATAATTCGAAACCAACCGAATCCCAAATTGCTCATTGTCAGCAATTGGCTATTTCTGGTGATGCTGATGACTTTTCCTTTGGTCATGGGACTTGGGAACGAAAGTCGTGTGTGGGGACAGGCTCAGAATGAAAATGGATTTGATGCAGCGGGTGGAGCGAAGGTGAAGTATGAGGTTTACCGCCCGTTAACCGTCGAAGAGATCACACAGGCAATCAATGAATACTGTAAAGCATCAGGTGTTCCTCGTGATCGAATTCAGGTGATGTTGGATCGCTGGAGTAAGGTCGGACCATCAACGCCTGCCAGTGAACTGTTAGAACGCATGGCCGAAAGTCTGGTGGTTGTCGATGGACGCTGGAATGATCTATTTGAAGCGAGTCGATCTCCCATCTTGTTTGAAAAAGAACAAGAACTTAAGGAGACGCTCATGGCGTCATTGCAGGAAATGCTCCGTTCCAACACGGCGATCTATCTGGGCGTTCAATTGTCTGGTGCGAAAATGTATGAAGAAGCCCTTGAGGAATTGAACCGTTCCTCGGTTTCATTTGCCATTGATCCAGCGGCCTATTTTTTCCACAAAGCCGTCTGCGAACATCATCTGCTCAAAAAGAAAGAGGCATTGGCAAGTTTAGGAAATCTGCTCGAACGAACAGCAGGAGTGCCAATTCGCTACGCACAGGTCGCAGAATTGATGCGGTATGACCTCGAAAATCTGAAAGATAATTCACTGGACGAAGTCGCGCGGATGATGTCGGATGTTGAGCGTCGCCTGGATCTGGGACGTGCCGGATCGAATGTTCAAAAGCTGGAACGAGAGATCATTTCTCGCCTCGATGAGATGATTGAAAAGATGGAACAGCAGCAAGGAGGCGGTGGAGGAAATCAAGGGGGGAATTCGAACAATCCTGGAAGTTCTCCCTTAGAAGATAGCATTGTAAAAGGGAGTACGGCTCCGGGAAATGTGGATAACAAAGACATCGGCCATCAAGATGGCTGGGGAAATCTCCCTGAAAAGGATCAGGCGAAAGCCAAACAGATCTTGGGAACGCTGTATCCGTCGCATTATCAAAAAGCTATCGAAGAATACTCCCGAAAATCAGCAGAACGCACGACCCCCTAAAACAGCAAATCACACTTAGACCCAAAGTATGCCAGACATGTTCAACAACAGAAGTTTGCAACGATCTCAAAACACTTGCCTGAAGGCTCTGTGCTGTAGTCTGGCGATCTGGCTATCGGGTGGAATCATCGGACTGGCAGGAGAGGTTGTTGTCACAACTTTGGATGGGCAACAGATTCGAGGGGAACTCATAGAGATCAGCTCAAAAACACTGACGCTGATGACCAATGACCAATTGAAAACTCTCGCTCGTGAAGAACTTTTGGAACTCGAGCAGACCGCAGACCAGGAATATTTTCCGCCGCTCAATGAAAAGCAGATGATTGTCACTCTGGTCAATGGAAGCCAGATGAAAGTGACGAAGCTGGAGCGAAAGACTGCGGAAATCATGATGTCAGGAGCTCTTATCGACGAGATTAAGTTAACTCCTGGGGATCTTTCGGATGTGTTGATTGAACCACTGCCAGGTGAGTTGATTGGACGCTGGTACGAATTAAAGAAACAGCAGCAAAGTAATCTGGGTGCAGGTTCAGACTATCTGGTGGTCAAAAAGAATGACAACCTCGATTTTGTTTCCGGAGTGGTCGGGAACATCAATGAGAAGGGTGTGGAGTTTTTATTGGGCGAACGCACGGCTGTGGTTCCTTGGGAAAAGCTGTTTGGGGTGATTTTTCTGCAAAAGCAATTGTCGACGCCTCGCGGTTATGTCGTGATGCAAACGCGTGATGGGCTGAAAGTGAACGTCGAAACGGTGGAATTTCTGGCAGGGACTTATCGTTGTAAAGTTTTGGGGCAGTCTATGGTCAGCATCAACCCCGAAAGTCTGGAGCGAATCGATTTCAGCGCTGGCAAAATCAAATTTTTATCAGACCTTGCTCCCGTGATCGTAGAATTGACCCCTTTCTTTGATCGACGTTGGGAACCAGGGTTCGACCGCAATACCCATGGCAAACCACTCATGATCGGATTGAATTCGTATCGAAAAGGGGTTTCGCTGCATGCAAAAACTGAAATGACATATCGCCTGGCCGGGGCTTATCGTGAGTTTCAATGCCAAGCTGGTTTGGATCAGTCAATCAATCCGCGCATCGGTGATGTCAACCTCACCATCAAAGGCGACGGTAAAGTGTTATTCGAACAAAACTTTTCGGTACAGTCGACACGCTCTCAATATGTTCGCCCACAGTCAATTCGAGTTAATTTAACTGGAATCAACGATTTGACCTTCCTTGTTGATTTTGGGAGTGATCGGATCGATATTGGTGACACACTCAATTTAGCAGATGCAAAATTGCTACGGTGATGGCATCAGAAAAGCACGTGTCTCAATTTGCTGAAATGGTGTTGAGTGGTCGTGCTGATAAATTCTTAGAATGGCAATCCAGCTATGTGGAATCAGAAATTGTTGTTTACGGGATTTGTGGCCATGTTAGTGGTTGCTGGCGCTGCATCCCAAGAAGAGGTGTGGGCCGTTGATGAGAACGTACTGCGTGCTGAATCGGAGCGAATTGAAGTATTAGAAAAAATATCGCCGTGTGTGGTCGCGATACATGACGCGCAAGGAGTGGGAGTCGGTTCGGGGGTATTGATTTCGCCGGATGGATACGTGCTGACAAATTACCACGTCTCCAGTGGTGCCGGCGATTTCATGCAAGGTGGTCTCAATGATGGTCACTTATACGAAGCCGTTGTCGTGGGTATCGATCCTGTGGGGGATGTGGCGCTCGTCAAGATGATCGGACGAGATGATTTTCCAACCGCGACGTTAGGCGATAGTGATTTAGTGAAAATAGGAGATTGGTGTTATGCCATCGGTAATCCGTTGAATCTGGCATCCGATTTATCGCCTACCGTGACATATGGGATCGTCTCGGGAACACATCGCTATCAATATCCAGCCGGAACAATCCTTGAATATACCGACTGCCTGCAGACCGATGCCTCGATCAATCCGGGTAATTCCGGGGGGCCGTTATTCAACAGTCTTGGTGAACTTATCGGGATTAATGGACGAGGTTCGTTTGAGAAACGCGGTCGAGTGAATTCGGGTGCAGGTTATGCGATTTCAATTAATCAAATAAAGTATTTTATCGATCATTTGCGAAGTGGACGTATCGTCGACCATGCGACGCTTGGTGCGACCGTGGGAAGTGATTCTGATGGTGCCGTGCGGATTACGGGCATTCTCGAAAGTTCGGAAGCCTACCGGAGAGGCTTGAGAATTGGCGATGAATTGATTTCTTTTGCAGGCCGCTCGATGGGGAGCGTCAATCAGTTTAAGAACGTGCTCGGGATCTATCCGAAAGGCTGGATGGTCCCTGTGATTTTTCGTCGGGATGGTCGCAAGTCGGAAGTGATGGTGCGTCTGCAAGGAGTTCACGGATCAGGGGAACTCGAAGCGATGGTCCAACAGGAACAACAGGGACCAGGTCCAAAATTGCCCGGCGAACCAATGCCTGAAAACCAACCACCCTCCGAGACAGATGAGCCTGCAATCGATGGGAAATATTCTCAAAACGGGGCGATCGTCCTCAGTGAGGAGATTCAAAAGCTGTTTGTCAAGAAAGCCGGTTACAGCAATTACTACTTCAACGAAACTGCCCAAAGACGTCTGATTGAGATCATTGAGAATTTTGGTGATTTCCCAGATGCTAAAACATGGAAACTCACGGCTGCATCTGAAGGTGTGGGAGGAATTCAGTTCGGCGTCAATGATGAAAAATCAGCGATGGTCATGCCTGGTCAACAATTTCTGATGATGTTTGACAATCCTTTTACCTATGCGGAACCACCCAATTCGGAAGGTTTTTTGTTGGCTTTGCATCAGTATCGCATGATGATGACTCTGGGGAAGAATTGGTTTTCCGAATGCTATTACCTGGGAAGTGAACCGCTCAATGGGCGTGGGCAGACGGTCGATGTGCTCGTGACAGAACGTAGTGGAATTATTTCCCGCTGGCTGTTTAGTCGAGATGGCCGATTAACAGGACTTGATGTGCAGCGAGGTGGATATGAAGAAACGTGTTCGGTCAGGTTCGGTGTGGACCAGATCACATCGGGGAAACTAAGCATGCCCAGGATCTGGACAATCTCAATTGGCGGATCAGAGGTGGCCGAGTTTTCGCTGCTCTCCATGGAGGTGGGACAGTGACGCAACAATTGAACGCTGCCTCTTTCACAACCAAAACCGTAAACAGTGATTCTAAAAAGCTAATGATGCCCAAAAACATCGCCTTGAATTCAGAACACAGAGCCAATTCACAACCAACAGCTATTAAGTTGGCTCGCGTTGAGCAGATAGAACGAAACTGGATGCTTTGTTTGGCATATATCGTCGGGATGGTAAGTCTATTGATGTTGCCCCAATCAGGAATTGGCCAGGTGCCCCCTGATCTGGAGACAACGATCAAAGCATCGTTGCCATGTGTCGTGAAAATTTTCGGGAGTGGAGGTTTGGCCAACCTCGAAGGTTATGGAAGTGGAATCATCATTTCTTCCAATGGATATATCATGACGGTCTGGAACCACATTCTTGACCGAGGAGTGGTTACGGTTGTCCTTGACGATGGTCGTCGCTTTGATGCCACCCGTGTCGGTGTGGAGCCTTCGTTGGATCTGGCAATCTTGAAGATCGAAGCAGAGGGGTTATCGTTTATTGACCCAAAGCAGGCCACGATGCCTCCCATTGGAATGCGCGTGTTGGGATTTAGTAATATGTTTAAGGTCGCCGGTGGAAACGAACCAGTCTCAGTCATCCATGGGGTCGTCGCTGCGGTCGCGCCATTACAGGCACGACGAGGAAGTTTTGAATTTCCTTATCAGGGAGATGCGATCATTGTCGATGCGATCACAAACAATCCGGGGGCCGCTGGTGGTTTGTTGATGAGTGTTGATGGAGTTCCATTAGGAATGATCGGCAAGGAACTCAAGGATCGACGAATCAACGTGTGGATCAATTATGCGTTGCCGCTCACCGAGTTAGCTCAGACAGCCGAGGAAATTATTACGGGCAAATTTAAGCCTGCCGATTATGCAAAAAAAACACTCGATGACGAGCCCGTTGAATTAGCCAGATACACTCCCCTTGATCTTGGACTTGTGATGGTTCCGGATGTCGTTTATCGCACGCCGTGTTTTATTGATCACGTCAGAACCGAAAGCCTGGGAGCAAAACTGGAACTCCAGCCCGATGATCTGATATTGTTTCTCAACGATGAACTGGTGCAGTCTCAGCAGGAGTTACGAGAAATGCTAGGACGCATGAATCCCGGCGACCCTGTGCGAATGACAATCCGACGAGGTGGACGATTGAAGAGCGTTTCATTTTCCATGCCGCTAAAGGCGGAATTGCAATAGGGAGACACACAATCGAATACGTCGAATTGCAGGCAGGTCAATCAGGAATTTTAAGCGTGAATAGTATCAAGCAGCGCTACCGATGGTGTTATCAGACAAAGATCAAGATTGATGATGCCATCGCGATGGTGCAGAGGCTCCCATTGAGGTGGTGTGTCTTACTGCTGTGGACCGTCATACCTTGCTGCCAACTGATGGCTGAGGATTCGCTTTCGAAGCTGGAGCAACAAGCGTTTCGTGAAGCCGTCGCGCTTGTTGATCAGAGTGTGGTGCAAATTCAAACGGTTGGCGGAACGGATAAAGTCGGCGACTTATTCATAGGAACGGGCCCCACCACGGGGCTGATCGTTTCCAGTGAAGGGGACATTATTACGAGCGCCTTTGCGTTTGCCAACAAGCCCTCATCAGTTGTCGTAAGGCTGGGTGATGGTCGTCAGTTTGCAGCCAACATCGTTGCAACCGATCATTTGCGGAAGCTAACTCTGCTCAAAATAGATCTTAGCGGGTTGATGGTTGCAGACATCAAGGAACAGGAGAATGTCCGTGTTGGTGCCTGGTCGATCGCAGTGGGCCGAACATATGCCCTCGATCGTCCCAATGTCTCGGTTGGAATCGTGAGCGCCGTCGACCGCATCTGGGGGAAGGCGATTCAAACTGATGCCAAGATTTCTCCCATGAACTACGGCGGACCACTCGTTGATCTGGCAGGAAAGGTGATGGGGATTCTTGTCCCGATGAACGTCGAAGATGATCAGTTGATCGCAGGCGTGGATAATTACGATTCAGGGATTGGATTCGCCATCCCCATCGACGATGTCATGGAGTGTGTGAATCGGCTGCGAACCGGCAAAGATCTCGTTCAAGGAAAAATGGGAGTTACGTTTAAGGCACAAAGCTTTCAGGCGTTGGCTGTTGTTGATCAGGTTCGACAGGGGTCTCCCGCGGAGTCGGCTGGTTTAAAGACAGATGATCGCATCATAAAAGCCAACGGCATCGAATTAACCCGCATTGGCGAATTCAAACATGTCATTGGCAAACTCTATGGTGGTGATCGATTGACAATGACAGTCAGGCGTGGTGACGACGACATCGAAATGGAATGTCTGCTCGTTGATCATCTTGAGGCATATCAATTGCCTTCAATTGGCATTATCCCGCAGCGGGAAGTTGCTACGGCAAAGAAGCCATCCCAAGAGTCGAACGAAGAAATTAATCGTAATGGAGTGATCATAAGAGGGCTGATACCGGAGGGACCTGCGATGAAGGCTGGCTTGAAGGTTGGCACGCGGATCATAGCGATGGATCATGAAGATGTGTCAAATATTGAAGAGCTGAAAGCATTGATTGGTCGTCGACAAGTTGGGGAAACCGTCAAATTGAAAGTCATTGAGGAGACCGATGAAGATACGATCGAAGTGACTTTGTCAGCCATGACGGCCACGATCCCTGAGTCGCTTCCCAGTGTTGTCGTAAGCGTCAGTGAGGAAGAGAAACTAGTTAACGCTATACCGACAGGTTTCATCGAAAAAAAACTTCCCGGATATGAGCGCAGCTATCAGGCTTTCATCCCCGAGTCATTCCCGAAAGATTTTCTACATGCTGTCGTGATCTGGTTGCCAGCACCTGGAGAAACCATTCAGGAGGAATTGTTGAGAACATGGACGAGCGTGTGTCATCAACGAGGCATCATTTTGCTGGCCCCTCTACCGCAAGAGGGAAACGATTGGAGCGCAGACGATGTGGTCTTTATTGGAGACTGTCTGGGAGATCTCGAAAAGACATATCAGGTTCATCAAGAATTGATCACACTCCTGGTGAGTGATGAGACGCTGCCAATGTCACTGAAATTCTATCAGGCAAACAGTGTGCCCGTACAAGGGATAATTCTTCAGGGAAACAAAGCCGAAATCAACGGGATGGCGAATGTTCCTGATCGTCGCCTTTCAATCTTGTCGATCTTTCCTGAGGACGATCAGGAAGCCGAGCGGTTTTCGAAGTTTCAAGACAAGATTATGACTCAAGCAAAGATCCCCTTTGAGGCACAAGGCGTCGAGATGACCGATGAAGGCGTGCTCGGCATTGACGCTGTTGAACAAATCGGCCGCTGGATAGATGCTTTGAATCGGATTTAAGCCCC
>JBGSVC010000115.1:0-6405 GCA_041753175.1 Planctomycetaceae bacterium | reverse complement strand
GTCCAGCGCCTCGGCGAAATCAATTCTCAACTCGACATCAAAGTTGAACGCAATGATCAGATCACGCTCGATCAGATCGCCGACCTCAAGCCCGAACGCATCATTATCTCCCCTGGCCCCTGTTCACCCAACGAAGCTGGGCTTTCCCGAGACTTGATCCAACGCTTCGGTCCAACGATCCCCATCCTTGGCGTCTGCCTGGGACATCAATGTCTGGCCGATGTGTATGGCGCTCAGGTTGTTCGACACACACGTCTGATGCACGGCAAGACGTCTTCGATCTATCACGACGGACAGGGGCTCTTTAAGAACCTCTCAAACCCCTTTACTGCCACGCGTTATCACAGCCTTATTGTTCCCGAAGAATCCGTTCCGTCGCACCTGACGATCACCGCCTGGACACAAGACGACGATTTCCCCAAAGAGATTATGGGACTGCGTCACCGTGAATATCCCGTCCATGGCGTTCAGTTCCATCCTGAGTCATTTCTTTGCGACAACGGCATCTCTCTTCTCAAAAACTTCCTAACGTTCTAGCCTGCAGGCAGTGAACACTATTCATTGCCTTAATCAATGTCTTTGGCCAGCAGTCTATGATGCTTACGCTTCAATCGGCATTCCAGCTTCTTTCGCAAACGGTCACTCCCTCTGCTCCTGTCCGGGTTCCTCTCGAAAACGCCCTCCATCTTTCCGTTGCAGAGGATATCCTTGCACCACACGATTCTCCTCCCTTCGATAAATCGATGATGGATGGCTTTGGCCTCCGCTTCGATGACTGGGCTCAGGGCAATCGCGTGTTCGATATCGTCGCCCACATCCCTGCTGGGTCTACTACCCAGATCCATGTTCAATCCGGTCAAGCAGTCCGCATCATGACCGGCGCGCCCATCCCACGAGGGGTTGACCTTGTCATCCCCATTGAAGCCACTTGCGGCCAACACTCTGAACTGAAAGTCCAACTCGAAGACATCCCCGCAACTCGTGGCCTTCACATTATCCATCAAGGCGACAACATCAAGTCCCAGACCCCACTGCTCTCCTCTGGCACGACGCTCTACGCCCAGCATCTGGGAGCTCTTGCTGAATTCGGTATCACTGACGTCTGCGTTCGCCCCCGACCAACCGTCGCCATTCTCGCCACCGGCGATGAAATTGTCCCGTTTCATCTCACTCCTGAACCCGGACAAATCCGCAATTCCAATGAACTCATGCTCGCCAGCCAGATCACTCAATTCGGTGGTATCCCCATTCCCCTCGGCATTGTTGCTGACAATCAAAACCAGCTCGCTGATGTGATCCAGTCGGGGCTAAATCACGATCTCCTCCTGCTCACAGGTGGCGTCTCAGCCGGTGATTTTGACTACGTCCCCACGTTACTCAAACAGGCAGGAGTTCAGCAGGTCTTCCACAAAATCCAACTCAAACCCGGCAAGCCCGTCTGGTTCGGAGTATTTGTCGAGCCCCGTTCCTCGAAACGCACCTATGTTTTTGGACTCCCCGGCAACCCTGTCAGCAGTCTCATTTGTGCAGAACTGTTCGTCGGCCCGACCATCCACACACTCATGCATCGCCCAGCTTTTCCACCACGACATGTCTCAGCAACTCTGTCTGCCCCTTATTCTCACAAAGGGGACCGCCCGACCTACCATCCCGCGCGATTAGTGCACACTTCGGAAGGCCTTCAAGTCCAGACCGTCCCCTGGAAAGGCTCGTCGGACTTATCGGCGACATTGAACGCCAACTCTGCCATCGCTTTCCCCGCCGGCAACCAACACTACCTTTCCGGCGAAATCGTCTCCGTCCTCCCCTGGGCCGGGCTTCACTCAATGTTCATCTCCTGATCACGCCCGCTGGATTGCTCCTCGCTCTTGTTTTTGTCATGATGATCGCGACAAGCAACCCACATGCACTCCTCTGATCAACTGCTCAACCATTCTGGTTAGGACCTGATGTCCGAATTCGTTCTTACTTTTCTTAGCGGGACATTTTTCGTCTTCTGGTTTGCAGCCCTGGGAGCCTGCTTCGGCAGTTTCCTGAATGTCGTCGTCTGGAGAATGCCACGCAATAAGCCTATTGTCTTTGGAGGTTCTCATTGCCCCAAATGTGAACAACCCATCCAGTTTCGAGACAACATCCCCATCTTCGGCTGGATCATTCTTCAAGGTCGATGCAGAAACTGCAGCTTGCCGATCTCATCACGCTATCCTGTTGTCGAGGCCATCACGGCCACTTTCTTCGGACTCTTTTTTCTGCTCACCGTCATCGCCCACGGCGTCACTCTTCCTCCCTGGTATCCCAACCATTTGGGCAACTGGTTTATTGAACTTCCCGGCTGCGAGTTGCTGCAGATCTATTTCCGCCACGTGACGGCACTTTACTTTCTCTATGGTATCGCGCTGATGGACTTCGATCGGAAATCGGCCCCGTGGCGCTACGTGATTTTCGCAGGCTTGGTTGCCATGAGTTTTGATGTCTTTGCACCCACCTCACAACCTCTCCCCGTTCTGATCAACCCTCTGCCTCAATCAGTCCTTAAGGCCGCCACTCTCCTGGATCACCTCCAGTTTTCAACTCTCAATCTTGCTCTCTCTATTCTCATAGCCGGCATCGCCAGTCTGGCGCGCGCTGATCAACCCGACGACGATCGACTCCTCTTCAAAATGCTGACACTCATCGGTCTCTTTTTTCACTGGCAAGTCGCTGCACTTGTTTGTCTGCCACTACTTGTTTTGAGCCTGCTGAAACAATGCATCGGCTACTTTCCGCTCGGCATTTCCAGCTTTGTCGCGATCATCTTCTATTTGATCACATGGAGACTTTGGGACCAACTCCCCCTCACGACAACGAACCCTCTCAACATCACCTTCCTCCTCGCGGCGCTCTCCGTAACAATTGCTATGATCGCGTTCCTGACTCCCAACGCTCAAAAAACATAGCATACCGACCAACTCACCTGCAGCAGATTCTCCCGTCTGGGCCTCAACACTGGTCACCGGGGGACTGTGATGCGTCCCAAAAGTTGTTGCACAATCGTTTTTGCGCGCTCTCGCTGACCTTCACGAATTAACCCCGAGACAACAATCCGATGTGACAACGCCGGCACTGCCAACTCCTTGACATCGTCGGGCACAACATAATCCCGGCCATTCAAAAACGCATAGGCCTGGGTGGCTTTGTAATACGTAATCGCTCCCCGTGTACTGACTCCCAATGCCAACTCATCACTTTCACGCGTTGCCGTCACGATCTCCATTATGTAGTCGTTGATTGAATCATCGACGCGCACTTTCTTGACTTGATCCTGAAGTTCCTGCAGCTGCTCGGCATTGAGCACCGCTCCGATCGCTTCCACCGGCTCTCCAAAACGGTGGCTGATGAGAACCTGCTTTTCGATCTCCCTGGAGGGATAGCCAATCTCAATTCGTAACATGAATCGGTCAAGCTGGTTTTCCGGCAGTGGATACGTCCCTTCAAACTCAAATGGGTTCTGTGTTGCCAACACAAAAAACGGACGCTTCAATTGATGTGTCTTCCCATCAATCGAAACCTGACGCTCGCTCATGGCTTCCAACAAAGCACTTTGTGTCCGCGGGCTCGTCCGGTTGATTTCATCAGCCAGCAGAACGTTCGTGAAGACTGGACCCTCTCGAAACTCAAATTCTCCCACATTCGGACGAAAAATACTCGTCCCCAAAATATCCGAGGGCAGCATGTCGGGCGTAAATTGCAAACGTGAAAACTGACAATCAATGCTCGCAGAGATTGCCTTGGCCAGTGATGTCTTCCCCACCCCAGGTGCGTCTTCAATCAGCAAATGCCCTTCAGCAAACAAGGCCGTCATCGCCAGCTTGACCACATGGGCTTTGCCCAACACGGCCTTATTGATGTTTTCCAGAAGCTGTTGAGTTGTCGTTGTCATCTGTGTCGTCACTGACATCTCCGGATCTTAGAATAGGGTGCCAATCAGCGTGGAAATTCTTGACGATTCGAATTCAGGCACAAGATCAACCACGCGTCACTCAGGCTGCAAATCATAACGGAAAATGAGAAGATCGCGAACTTTCCACGACTTCAACCAGGCAGCAATAACGACCTTCTCATACTCCCACAATACGCAAACACAACCGGTTTGGGAAATCAGTGGGTCGTGAGTTTTTTAAGAAGACCAAAATCTTTGTGATCGTTATTCTTAGCATACGCATCTGAGTTTCCTGAATATTGCTGTTTTTTGGACAATCCTTGACGGTTGAGTACAATCATTTACATGATTGCCACACAGGAAATCGTCCAACAGATTTTTGACCATAATGATGCATTCCAACCTCGTCACTCCAGGTTGGCTTTCTGACTTATCCATTCCACCCTCCCCGAGATGTTTATGAGTTTTCACCACCGCCTCCTGTCAATCACGATCCTTGCCTGCCTGACACTTCTGCCGGGCTGTGGAAAACCTCCTATTGATTATACCCCACATCCCACCCAAACTCCGGCGGAAGTTCACGCTGAAGTCATTTCAACGACCCCTACGCTCCCCCCTCTCCCAAATCCAGAAGCCGGCTGGTTATGGTGGCGTGGACCGCTCCGCAATTGCACCGCGGTCTCTGGCTCGCTGCCTCGTCAATATTCAAGTCCGGATTCTGCGATCTGGAAAGCCTCCATTCCCGGGAAAGGCCACTGCTGTCCGATAGTCTTTGACAATACGCTCTATTTGACCTCAGCAGTGCAAGCCGACAAAACTCAAATCGCGATCGCTTACGATCTCTCAAACGGCTCTCAGCTCTGGAAAAAGGTCATCCATACTGGTGGATTCGATCCCAACGTCCATCAGGAAAACTCGCAAGCATCTTCAACACTGGCCTGCGATGGACAACATCTCTTTTGCGTCTTCATGAACGCCGGTCAGATTCACGCAACCGCTCTGAATCTTGAAGGAGAACTCGTCTGGACGAAAGTTCTGGGCGACTTCGATTCCAACTTCGGTTATGGGTCTTCGCCGACACTCTTCGGCGACTACCTCTATATCCCCGTCGATCATAAAAAAGGAGGCTTTCTCACTGCTCTGCGTCGGGACACCGGCGAAACACTCTGGCTCATTCAACGACCTTCCCAAGGCAACTATGCCTCTCCCGTTATTGCTAAAGTCAACGACCAGATGCAGGTCTTGATGTCTGGCAACGAACAGCTCGTCGCGTACGATGCCTACTCCGGAAAAGAGCAGTGGCAACTTCCGGTCCTCACTTCCACCACCGTCAATACCGCGACTATCATCTCAGATGATTCCGGCAACGCCAAATATTTTGCCGCTTCAGGCGGCTATCCACAAAGCCAAACCGCCTGCGTTTCGCTCCTCGGCACTCCCAGCATCCAATGGAAAAACGACCAGAAAATCTACATCCCCTCGCTGATTGTCCATGAAGCAAATATCTACGCCGTCAACGATGATGGCATCGCCTACTCTTGGAACCTGGAAACCGGCAAGGAGAACTGGAAAAAACGTCTCGGCGGAAACTTCAGCGCGTCCCCCCTCCTCGTCGGCGATGAACTCCTTTTGTGCAGCGAAAAAGGAGCGATCACGATTCTCAAAGCAGATCCTGCAAAAGCCCAAATCATCGCCGAAGATCAACTTGGCGATGAAATCTTTGCATCCCCCACGCTCGCCCAGGGCAAACTCTTCCTGCGGTACACAGACCGCAGTCAAGGGGAAGACCAGCAAACTCTCGCCTGTTTCCCGGCTCCTTGAGAACATCGACTTTACGCGAGAACACGGTAATAAAAACGGCAATTACATGCTCGTCATTTCCAGATTGATCGTATTGCTACCACCTTTGACTTCAACCACTATGGGAGTTGTCGCCACGTCCAGGTAGTCCCGAGATAACTTGACTGTCGGCATCGGCACGTTATCCACTACTCCCGTCGGCGTGATACTGACGCGATAAGTTCCTGCAGGAATTTCACTAACCCCCCGTCCACCCAGCACGCGATAAACTCCGTCTTTAATGGCCAGGGCCGTGTATTCTTTACCCTCTTCGGATGCGAAAATAATGTCGAAGCCACCCATCGGTTGACCATCCACCAGTACCGTTCCATTGATGGTACCCGTGGGAACACCACAACCAGACAGCCCGATCGATAACAGAGACAAACTACAGACCACAAGCAATTGAGTCATCAATTTCATTTGCAAGACCTCATGAGAGTTGGTTTTATCATTAGAAGTTAGCTTAACGGTGGGTCTTCACGTTTGAGATCATCAGCGTTTGATCTCGCTATTTGCCAGTTCAACAGATCATACCACCAATTGTGCCAAGCCCTGTTGATCAAAAGACCCACCCCGAAGTGATATTCGTGGTGGGGTCGTTTTTTTAAAGTGAAGTTCAACTCGGGAGTCAACCTGATTGTGTT
>JBGSVC010000114.1:0-2255 GCA_041753175.1 Planctomycetaceae bacterium | reverse complement strand
ACTGTGATCAAAATACGCATAGTCGGCGATGTCATGCACCTTGCGCCACACATAGAGCTTTCCTTCGTATGTCGCATCACGCAAAGGCTTGAGTTTCGCCGACTCACTATGAATAGCCACCGTCGAGGGATTCTGGCCATTCACTTTCCCGGCATGACAATTCATGCACGTCCCCACAGGAGGAATCGATGCAAAAGCCGCCTTATCGACTGTCGTATGACAGTAGCGACAATCCATTTTCAGCTTGCCCGCATGCAACGCATGACTAAACGGAACTTCCTGCAACGGACGATACCCCACATCCGTCGTCAATGGATGGACCGCATACGCCAGCAAACCACCTGCATACGCAGCGCCAATCCCCAACACTCCCGCCAAAACCGGAAGTAAAGTATTGACCCAAGCCGGAAACTCAAATCGTTTCATCTGCTTTTCTCTTCTAACGTGTTCTCGAAAAGTGATCCGTAACTTCGCGACTCAGAATTGCACCAGCGTCATCAACAACAATCTCTCGCTCAGAAATCTCGCGACTCAATAACATTTCTTCAAAACAGCATCGTTGACGTTCCCACATGCTCATGTTCGAAGAAAGGCCTATCTCATCAAGATCCAAAACAATGAAATGCCGTTGGAGAAGTGCAGGGGACTGATAGCGTCGCGATCGTGTTAAAACACACTCTCTCGATACCGAATTTGTCGACGGATCGTAATGGATCAATCACAGTTCTGCGATGCGTCAAATTGCCGCAGAAATTCCGCAACCAACACACCATTTCTTCTGAACCTCGCAGAACTTATCAACACTTCACGCCAACACAAGGGCACTCACAGCCGTTTCTCAAAACTGGACAGAAATTTCCCTCAGCCTCATTGCCAAATAGTTGATTGCCAACAGACAGCTACGTCTTCTTTTTCTTCTCTGGCTTCACTTCACCCAACGCCCGTGAGACCGCATCCAACAACACGTCCATCGCAAAAGGCTTGCGCAAATAGTCCGAAACCCCCAGCATCTCAGCATACGCCTTATGACGACCACCCTCGTTGGCCGTGATCATAATCACCTTCGGCTTATTCTCGACTGTCCTTAAATACTCCAACACCGGAAAACCGCCCATCCTCGGCATCATCATATCTGTAATCACCAGATCTGGTTGCTCGCGCTCAATCAACATCTGTCCGTCATTGCCGTTATTGGCCGCCTTCACCTGATAACCGGCTGCCAGCAACACACTTTGCAGCGTTTGGGAGATATCCCGATCATCTTCAATCAACACAATTTTCGCAGATTCAGCCATGACTAACACCTCTCCCTGGCGATCAAACGCCGCTCTTTGATCTCGAATATCCTGAATTTATTGATCATCATGTTCCTGCAATATCTATCGTCAGCCTGATGATCATCAACTCACTCCCCACACTTCCAACCCTTCACCTGCTCACCAGATTCGCCCCAGTGTCAATCTCGTCTTTCCACGAATTGTCATTTTTGCTATTTCAAGCATTATCCAAAGATTGGATTGATTCTGAGTCGAAGGCTCAACACATCAATGTTGAGCCAACAGGCGACAGGAGCACCTCACGCTTTCATGTTAACGTCACGGGGAGACGCAAGGAATGCAAGACGGTCATTTTTCTAACGATCCGGATTTTAATCGACGACAACACACCACTTATCGCTCCACGTCAGACCGTTACTCGCCCTCCATGCAAACACGCCTGGAAAAATTCCTAGAGCAACTCCTCGCCTACTGGCAAAGCTGGACCGAAGACGAAGCCACCATCTCGTCGCATCACACTTCCAGGCAGCCCTCCACACAAACACTCCGTCACCCCACGACTCAGTCATCTTTTCGCCAGCCAATCACACGCTCCACTCAACTGACACATGACGAAACCGCCTCCATCCCCGAAGAATTCGCTCCCCGACAGCCACTCTCCGTCTGGTTCTGGAACCTCTGGGATCGCACCGTTTGGCCTTTGACAGTCACTGCCGGAAGTGTCGCCATCGTTCTGACGATTTACCTGCTTCTCGACCTCTTGTTAATCCAGCAAGACTTCACGACCATTCGGCAAGCTCAGGCTTCAGTAACCCTGCCCACGCAGGATGCTCCCACATGGGAACCTCAACTCGGCACTCCCACCCCCACCATGGACTGGCCGTTCAAATCCGTTTCCCCTGAAGTTGCCAATAATCAGCCTCCCGTCACACCTTCCTCATATGAAGTCCCTCAAACTCCTGTCAGACTCTCCGGACA
>JBGSVC010000113.1:0-11228 GCA_041753175.1 Planctomycetaceae bacterium | reverse complement strand
CGCATGCATCAGAAGAAGAAGCCTTTTGTCGATCTGAAAGGTCGACCCGTCTGGGTGCGCACGGCTGAACATTTTTGTAATCGTGTCGATGTCGTTCAGACTATCATCGCCATTCATCCGGACGACGACGACTATTTCCGCGAAAAGTTTCGCCCGAACCTTGCGTTCATGAATATCAAAATTGTTGCAGGCGGCGAGAGTCGCGCCGATTCCGTCTTCAATGCCCTCTGCGCCGTCGATGACGAGGCCGAGTATGTCGCTGTGCATGATGCAGCCAGACCTCTACTGGCCTCGATGTGGATCGATCGGGTCTTTTCAGCAGCCGTCGGTTCTGGAGCAGCCATTCTGGGTTTACCCGTCACCAGCACTGTCAAACAGATCAAACGCGCCGGCAAACAGGATGTCATGATCGACAAGACAATCCCGCGTGAGAACCTCTGGCTGGCACAAACGCCGCAAGTCTTTCGCAAGGACTTGCTCGCCAAAGCCTACGCCATGCGTGGCAGCCTGAACCCTACCGACGAAGCTCAACTCGCCGAACATGCAAACATTCCTGTCACACTCGTCGAGGGCTCTCCGATGAATCTTAAAATCACCACCATGGATGATTTTCGGATGGCCGAGGCATTGTTGGGCGCCCTGCCACAAGAGAAAAAACTCAATGCTCTTCACCCCTTCGCCGATGAAGATCCCGGGATGTGGCGATAACATCGATCATGGATTCTCCTTTCTCCTGACAACTCAGGGAGTCGTTAATGAGTGATGCGTCGCCAGCGATTGTCTTTCACTGCCCCGGTTGTGGTGCGCGCTATAAAACGAAACAGCGCCCGCAAGCAGGACGCGAAGTGACCTGCCAGAAATGTCAGGTTGTCTTCATCCCAGCTCAGATTCTGGCAGCCATTGAAGCCATCCCTTCCAACCAGGCCTCCGATTCCCATACTTTGACCACCGAAACACCAAACGCTCCACAAGATTCCCCAGCCCCATCGGTCCAGGAACAAACCCCAGATTTTACCCCCCCCTTATTTGTCGCAGAAGACGTCAGGCTGACAGAAACACTCGAGAAGCGACTCGCCCGCAAAAAAGTCGGACGAAAGTCATCGTCGTTTCCGATCTCTTTAGTCGTGATGCTGAGCACTGCACTTCTCGGCATCGGCGGCGCGCTCACATATTGGGTCATATACGCCACAAACAACTCTCAGGTCAACACTCCCGCTGTCGTCAATACTCCCGTTGTCCGACAGCAAACCGCGCCTCCCTCTTCACCCACTCCTCTCGTCAAACGTGAACCCATCACCCTCACAGGCATGCCTGCAGGAGTTCGACTTATCCTCATGTTGCGCGTTGAAGATCTGTTGAGTGACAATCTCGATCCGATCTCAACAGCCGCGATCGATTACGTGCTCGATCAGGGTCTGCGTGCGCAACTCGAAGCGTTGACCTTTCGCCCCCTGACTCAGATCGACACTCTCTTAATCGGCTTTCTATTCGGTCCCGTGGGTAGTCCTGCGGACACGGCGGTTCGGGTTGAATTAAAACCGCAGGCGCAAGGCTTCGATCCTGAAACAGAAATGAACGCACAGCGCCGACTTCCCGAACAGCAGCGACTTTCTTTTATCAACGATCGGGCGATCTTCGTTTCCAATGCACACCGCTATACCATTGCTCCACAAAAATATGCTCCCGATCTGGTCAACTTCGAAGATCAACCTGCCTTCACCGATCGAGATTTGGAAGCTGCCCTCAAACGCACCGACAAAAATCAGCTCATCACCACATGTGGACTGATCGGAGACTTGCCGATTCATGCCCAGTCCCTATCTACAAACGAACTCGAAGGTCATGTGATTAAAAGTCTGGGGGCCATGGCTCAATCAATCGCGACAACATTCTCCTGGGAAGCCAACCTTCAAAATGACTTTCAAATGGCTCTCGAAGTCACCCCCGCTGCCAACATCTCTGCTGTCAATGTCTCCAAGCAGATAAAAACACAAACCTCCAAACTCCCGATCGTGCTCATGGACTATCTGCGAAAACACTCTGCGTCACAACACGGTACGCGTCAACTGGCCGGCCGCGTCCCAGCCATGATTCAGACCGTCTTGCTGGAAACGGACTTCGCGACCCGGGAAAATCGCCTGCAGCTTTCTACGTCACTCCCCGCCAAAGCTGGTCCCAATCTTCTGCTGGGCAGCTACGCCTGCCTGCAAAGTCAATCACGCCTGATGGCAACCACGAACGTCGTTCAAACCACCACCCCCAAAACCTCCTCGCCCACTGCAAACTCACCGTCAAAAACGTGGCAACAAAAGCTCGCCACTCCTGTGGAAGTCGATTTTCGCCGAACACCCCTTCAGGAAGCGATCGCCTTTCTTGCTGAAGAATCGAAACTCTCCCTTGAGATCGATGGCGATGGCTTGAAACTGGCAGGCTACACCAAAAACATGCCCCAGTCATTTCAACTAGGAAAAATCCCCGTTGCTCAAGCCTTGCAGGCCATTATGGCCCAATACGACGTCATGACGATTGTTCTTCTCAATGATCAGGGAGACTTGCTCCTCACAACTCAGCCCGCAGCCGAATCACGCCAGTTGAAAGTCATTTCCCTCACCGACATTCTGGCACAGCCTGCCGATCCTTAGCAGCCCGTTGATTTTCTCAATGGGCTGCTTAATTCCAATCTTGGAATCAACAAAAACGCCCAGTCCCATGCGTTTTCAATGGCACCGTTTCACGATCTTCAGAACTGCGTCACCTCGCGACATTTGGCAGGTTTCTGCACCTTTTGATCGCCTTTTCCTCTTTTTTTTACAAAATACATGATGATATTGACGCATCTTCATGTATTATAAACATTGTTGAAACAAAAGATGTCGATGATGTTGTAAAACATCTCCGTCAATCTTCTGTCCAACATCGTCTCTGCGAAATGAACTTCCTGCCTGCGAGATCCCCCACTTGCCATTCCATCCACATGGTTTTCCCCTTTGGGTTACTTTGAACATGCACGCCTATAACATGCACATGACAACTAGATCGATCTACGAGATGGATTGTCGATTTCCCGTTCGCATCCTGATGGGTTTGTTGACGCTTGTACTCATTCCATGCTCGATTTCTCCCTCTCCACTTCGGGCATCCGAAGTTTCTGCTGACTCGGCAGACGTCGCGGTCATCAATTCTCTTCTGAAAGACTCCTGTCTGGATTGTCATACCGGCAATGAGCCCAGCGGCGGGCTGAATCTGGAAACTTTTCAAGCCCAACACATTATGCAAGCCGGCTCAGATTGGGATTCTTCCCCCTGGGAGAAAATCACCAAACGCCTGCAAGCTCGACAAATGCCTCCCGCAGATGCCGTTCGCCCCTCTGAAGAAACCTATCTCGCGGTCACAAAAGCCCTCTCCAGACAACTTGATCAACGTGCCCAGAATTTTATGCACCCCGGCCGAACCGATACCCTCCGACGACTCAACCGCACGGAATATCAAAATGCCATTCGGGATCTTCTTGCTCTCGAAATCGACGCTACCGAACTCCTGCCTGCCGAAGAAGCCAGCCACGGTTTCGACAACGTCACCGTCGGTACTCTCTCGCCCGTCCTTCTAAATCGCTATATCACCGCCTCGCAATTGATTAGTCGACTCGCAGTCGGTGGACATCTCAAAGTCCCCCACGGCCTGACCGTTCGTTTGCCTCCCGATATTTCACAAGAGCAGCATGTCGCAGGGCTTCCTCTGGGAACTCGCGGCGGAGCGCTGATTGAGCATACCTTCCCGGCGTCTGGCAGCTACGAGATCTCTCTGAGATTGATGCGAGATCGTGATGAAAACATTGAAGGCCTCGATGGAAAACATCAGATCGACATCCTCGTCGATCGAGAAAAACGACAGGAATTCCAGGTCTCTCGTCCAAAAAACAAAGACATGACCAATGTCGATGCCAGCCTCGTCACACGCATCCATCTGACCGCAGGCCCCCATGCCATCGGCGTGACGTTTCCTCAACTCTCCTCTGCCTTGGAAGAAATCAAGCGGCAACCTTTTGAAGCACACTTCAACCACCATCGCCACCCACGTCAGGCCCCGGCTATCTATGAAGTTTCCATCGTCGGCCCATTTGAACAACAACCGATGTCGCAAACTCCCAGTCGGGAACTCATTTTTTCTGTCCGCCCACAATCTCCTGACGACAACCACGCCTGCGCCCGTGTCATCTTTGAAAAATTGATGCATCACGCCTATCGACGTCCTGTCACCGAAGAGGATTTCGACAAACCACTTGCTTTTTTTGAACAGGGACTAGAGGAAGGCGATTTCGATCTTGGCATCCAATATGGTCTGTCCGCCATTCTCGTAAATCCCAACTTTCTGTTTCGCATTGAGCAAGATCCAACTTCTGCAAAACAAGGCGATATTTATCCCATCTCAGAACTGGAACTGGCCTCTCGACTTTCCTTTTTCATCTGGAGCAGTCTGCCTGACGAGCAACTTCTTGGACTGGCCGAACAGGGGATTCTCTCAAAACCAGAGGTCCTCAAAAGCCAGGTCCAACGCCTCCTTCAAGATGAACGCTCGCTATCGCTGGTGACCAATTTCGCTTCTCAATGGCTCTACCTGAAAAACCTTGATTCCTTTAACCCCGATCTTCGGGAATTCCCCGATTTCGACGACAATCTCAGACAGGCCTTCCGAAAAGAAACCGAACACCTCTTTGCACACATGCTGCGCGAAGATCTCTCTGTTCTCAGCCTGCTTGATTCCGATGTCACTTTTCTCAACGAACGTCTCGCGACCCATTACGGCATCAATCATGTCAAAGGGAGCCATTTTCGGCCCGTGAAAGTCACCCAGGCGGATCATCGCGGAGGTCTCCTCAGACACGGCAGTATTCTCTCTGTGACCTCCTATTCCACCCGCACCTCACCCACAATTCGCGGAAGCTGGATTCTCAAGAATGTCCTCGGCACGCCACCTCCTCCCCCTCCGCCGAATGTTCCCGCTCTCAAAGATAAAGTTGCTCTCGAAAATCTATCCGTCCGCGAACGCCTTGACCTTCACCGCGAAAACCCCGCCTGTGCCAGTTGCCATGATCTGATGGATCCGTTGGGCTTTGCCCTCGACAACTACGACGCCACAGGTCGATGGCGGAATTTTGAACACGACCTGCCCATCGATGTCTCCGGCATCATGCCTGACGGCAGTCGCGTTTCAGGAATTGAAGAACTTGAAGCCTGTCTCCTGAAACATCCCGAACTCTTCGTAAGCACGTTGACAGAAAAACTCCTGACATTCGGCTTAGGTCGTGGTGTTGAAGCCTCCGACGGCCCCGCAGTTCGCTCCGTTGTCAGTCATGCCGCCGATTCCAATTATCGATTCTCAAAAATTGTAGAGGGGATTGTTCTCAGTCCTCCGTTTTTAATGAGGGAACTCCCATGATCTTCAAAAAAGCCTTATCTCGACGCACGATTCTCCGTGGACTAGGGGCCAGCTTCGCGCTGCCTCTCCTCGATGCCATGCTCCCCGCCATGACACCGATCGAACAAACCGTCGCCGCAGCGTCAAAACTAAAGCGCATTGGTTACGTTTATATCCCGATGGGCTTCAATCCTGCCAAATGGATTCCCGAAGGAGATGATCTCTCTACGCTACCATCCAGTCTTCAACCATTGGAAGCCATTAAAAACCAGATTTGTGTCGTCACGAATATGGATCTGCAAAATGCTTATCCTGGTTCTCATGCCACGTCCAACGCCGCCTTTCTCAGCGCTGCCCGCGCCAAACGCACTGAAAGTAGCGACTACTATTTGGGCACCACCGTCGATCAGGTCGCCGCCCGATATATCGGCCAGCAGACGCAGCTCCCCTCGTTGGAAATGTCGATGGACATCCTCTCCACCGTCGGCCAATGCGACAACGGCTACGCCTGTGTCTACCAGAACAATCTCTCCTGGTCATCTCCGACAACCCCGCTCCCTTCCGAAGCCCACCCGCGAATCATTTTTGAGATGCTCTTTGGCGAAGGAGGATCGGCTGAAGATCGCAAAGAATCATTGAAAAAACGCGCCAGCCTGCTGGATGTCGTTAATTCTGAAATCCATGGCCTCAAACGCAAACTCGGTCCTTCAGACCGCCATAAAATCGATGGCTACTTTGAAAGCATCAGAGAAGTCGAACGCCGCATCCAACAGGCAGAGTCCAGCGTTGAGGAAAACCCTCTGCCCGATCTGGATCGACCCGTTGGCGTCCCGGTCGCGTATGCTGACCATGCGCGTCTGATGTTCGATCTGCAACTGCTCGCCTTCCAGGGCGACATCACCCGCGTTGTCACATTCCAACTCGCCCGCGAAACCAGTACCCGCACCTATCCTGAAATCGGCGTCCCCGATCCTCACCACCCAGTCACTCACCATGGCAACAATCCCGAGAAACTTGAGAAAGTCGCCAAAATCAATCAGTTCCACGTCTCCTTGTTTGGCGAGTTCCTTGAGAAAATGGCTGCCACTCCTGAAGGGGAAGGTTCACTCTTAGATCACTCGCTCTACATGTACGGCAGTGGCATGGGCGACCCGGATGCCCACGATCACAGTAACCTCCCCATCGTCGTCGCCGGAGGCGCTGCTGGCCAAATGCGTGGCGGACGCCATCTGCGTTTCAAAGAACCCACTCCTCTGGCCAACCTCCACCTGACCCTTCTCAATAAAGTCGGCGTCCCGCTGGAAACGTTTGCTGATGCTGATGGCCGTGTAGAAGATCTCTTTGACCCAGTCACTTTATAATTCACGACGAGCGATCCACGAGGTTTCCCATGTTTCGAACACTCCCCCTGATTGCTCTGGTGTGCGCCGTCACTATCCTCCAGACAACAAGCTCTGCGTTTCAGCACAGGTTATCGGCACAACAGCCTGTTTCACTATCCAAAATCTCGTCGCCTCGGGCTCTCGTCGACCTCGCTGAAAAACAGGCGTGGTCAGAACTCTCGACGGCCATCGAGAATTCAGACAGCGATCTATCCCTCACTCAACCCGACGGCATGACGGCTCTGCATTGGGCTGTTTTTCACAACCAGATCGAAACGGTAAAACTCCTGCTGGAAAAGGGCGCTCCTGTCAACGCAGCCACACTCTATCAAGTCACTCCACTTTCCATCGCCTGCCAGCATTGCCACGCTGAAATCGCCTCGTTATTGCTGAAACATCACGCCAATCCTGAATCCACGCTTCTGAGTGGCGAGACCTGCCTGATGACGGCATCGCGCACCGGAAACCCTCAAATTGTCAATGACCTGATCACTCATGGAGCAAAGGTTAACGCCCACATCGTGGGTGACCAGTCCGCTCTCATGTGGGCCGCTGCTGAAGGCAACACCGCGACCGTCGATGTCCTGCTGAAAGCCGGTGCCGATCGTTCTGTCACAACAAAAACAGGGTTCACCGCCTTTCTCTTCGCCGCTCGGCATGGGAAATCCGAAGTCATCGATCTGCTTGTGGCTGCTGGTGACGATGTCCATCAGGTGATCTCGAACAAAGACGGCAAAGGACGCAAGCCTCGTGATGGCATGTCGGCACTCATGTTTGCTGTCGAAAGTGGACATTTTGAAACCGCGGTCCACCTGATTGAACTCGGAGCCGATCCCAACGATCAGCGCAGTGGCTTTGCTCCCTTACATGCCGTCACCTGGACGCGCAGAACCGCACTGGGGGATAACCCAGATGGTGATCCGCCCCCACGCGGATCGGGCCGCTACACGAGCCTCGATTTTATTCGCGAAATCGTCAGCAAGGGAGCCAATGTCAATCTGCAGCTCGACACTGGCAAAGCCGGACGAGGAGAGTTGAACACCAAAAAAGCCACGCCTTTCCTGTTGGCATCCCAAACGGTCGACATCACGATGATGAAACTTCTCGTCGAATTAGGAGCCGATCCTAACCTGACCAATGTCGATCAGACGACTCCGCTGCTGGCTGCCGCTGGCGTGGGCATCAAAGCCGTCGGCGAAGATCCCGGCACTGAGACTGAAATCAATGAGGCCATCGACCTTCTGATCGCCTGGGGGAATGATGTCAACGCAGAAGATGCCAACAAAGAAACTGCGATGCACGGTGCAGCGTATCGCAACTTTCCGCAGGTTGTCTCTTTTCTGGCATCCAAAGGTGCCGATCCGGCAGTCTGGGATCATAAAAACAAGTACGGCTGGACTCCCATCTTGATCGCTCAAGGCAATCGCCCCGGCTCATTCAAACCCTCACCTGAAACCGTGGCTTCTCTGGAAGCTGCCAAGACAAACTGGGCGACTCCTGCCAATACCCAGTCATCCTCTCGATAACAGACTTCTCGTCTCAGGCTTATTTCTCTGAGAATGATTGTTCTCAAACGTCTCTCAAACCACAGATGAGAATCGCTTGCATCTGTCTCGCATGCTTTCCAGTTTGCAAACCACTGCGCCCAGCGAGACCCAAGAAATCACACTCGAAAATTTTCGCCACGTCCGCGCAACTTTTTGCCTTAGGGTGAAGGGAGCGCTTAAGTGCAGAGCGATCCCTTCACCTTATAGTGATTTCAGGATTTATCTCAAATTAGTTCTTTCACATCCCGTCAGGACGATGTTCGGACGACTTACGTCTTCATTTTCCAGTGATCAGGAATCGTACTGCTCTTGGGCAGCACGGCGATGCCATCACGCATTTTGAACGGATCAACATCGTGATCACCCTTGGAAAGATCACAACCATGTATTTCTACATGGTTTCCAATTCGACAGTTCTTATCGATGATGGCCTGATCGATATGAGTATGATCCCCGATTCCCAGGGGAACGGATGAGACTTCCGTTTCATCCTGCTCATCATCATAAAAATCGTTCCCCATCAAAATCGTATTCTTAATCACACAATTTTTACCAATCCGACAACGCAGTCCAATCACCGAGTTTTCAATCACAGATCCCTGATCAATAAAACAGCCATCAGCAATCAATGATCGTTTGATGGTTGCTCCTTCGACAATCGTCGGGGGCAGAAACCGGGCTCGCGTATAGATCGGCTCGTCTTTGACAACAAAATCAAAAGGAGGTTTTGGTTGAGCCAGGGCCAGATTGGCTTCATAAAATGCCCGAATCGTGCCAATATCTTCCCAATATCCGTCGAACAGATGAACATTGACCTGTCGAGTCCGGATGGCCATCGGAAAGACTTCTTTTCCGAAATCTTCGTAATCACTTCCCTCAAGTAAATCCACGAGGGTATCCCGATTAAACAGGTAAATCCCCATACTGGCCAACATGTCGCGTCCACGACTTTTCAAACCGTGAGCATCAATCCACTCCGGCGACGTCATGACCATATCCATTTCTTTGTCCGTTTGCGGCTTTTCCAAAAACCCCAAGACTTTTCCGGAATCATCCAGTCGCATGATCCCGAAAGACTTCGCATCTTCACGCCCCACAGGCAATGCAGCTATGGTCGCCTCGGCTCCGCTGGCTTTATGGGTTGCCAGCATTTCCGCATAGTCCATGCGATAAAGTTGATCGCCCGAGAGAATCAGGACATAGTCAATTCCGCGCTGTTTGATATAGCGCAGGTTTTTTCGTACGGCATCGGCCGTTCCCTGATACCAGTCTGTAAAATCAGGTGTTTGTTGAGCGGCCAGAATTTCAACAAATCCCCCGTGGAACCCGTCAAAATTATAGGTCTTGCGAATATGGCTGTGCAACGACACAGAATTGAACTGCGTCAACAGATAAATCCGGTAGATATCGCTGTTAATGCAGTTGGAAATGGGGATATCGATCAGACGATATTTGGCACCCAGCGGGACCGCAGGCTTGGATCGCTTCTCCGTCAAAGGATAAAGCCTTGTTCCCTTGCCTCCTCCAAGAATCAGTCCCACAACGTTGTGCATTCTTATGTCTTTCTTGCGCTAAAAAGAGCCGTGAGTTTTTGTTATGAATGGTCACATATGCCCGAGAACGCCGCCTGGAATTCCAAATGATCGTGCAAAATCCAGACTATTTAGCCTTCAATGACTCAGCCCTGAAGAGTCAAGACGACCGTCTCCCAAGCATATGCAATGACACTGACAACATATCAGTTTTTACACATCTTCGCAAAGACGAATTGACGCACACCTGATGAACTCAATCAAAATGAGAGCCTTATATCGAACCATGCTCGCCCTGTCACCAGCCCTGTCACCGGCCCAGTCTGAAAACCTTGTCAGACAACCCGTGCGGTATTTTTCTAAACAGGCCACATTCAGATAGCCCACAGGACTGACAACACATCCGCTGACCAGTTATAATTTTGTGGACGATTGACAGTTTCCAGACAATTTTAATGGGTTATCATCCACACACTTATTTCACTCTACATTTTTGAAGACAAAAATCTTATGAGCTGTTTTCCAAAAGTCATTTTCGGACGTCAGGCGATTGTCACTTCGCTGTCTTTGATTCTGATCACAAATTTGCTCGGCTGTGGAAATCAAGCAGGCCCCTCACGTAAAATCGGCGTCGTGGATTTGCAAGCTGTTCTTAAGGAATCCGGAGAAATCCAGATCTATCAGGAACAAATGACAGCCGTTCAGAATAATTTGAAAGCTGAAATTCAGAATTTTGATTCTCAGCGCACGGCGATGATTGAAAAGCAGATAGCAGAATTTGGTGCCGCCCCCAACGATGAGCAAAAGAAAATGATCGAAGACATGAAGGCCGCCAAAAATATGCAGGTTAATCAGGCCCGACAAAATGCCGGCCAGTATATGAGCAATGTCGAACAGAGCATGATCATGGAGTTTCGACAAAAGATTTCTCCCATTGTCAAAGAAATGGCCGCTGAGGAAAAGTATGATCTGATTCTCGAAAACAGTGCGCTGGTCATGAGTTTCGATGACGCCATCGACGTCTCCACCCAGGTAGCCAGTCGATTGAAACTTAAAGGCCTCTCCGCCAAACCCGGCGAAGAATCCAGTCCTGCAGGGTCGGTAACAACCCCTTCTCCCGAGGGTGATCAATCGATCGACCCAGCTTTGCGAAGCCTGCTCAACCAACCCACTGTCAGCCCGGACGAAGCCGTTGCTCCCATCATCACGACTCCCACCACAGCACCAGACACGACGACCTCACCAGAGATTTCAGCCACGACAGCACCGGTCAATTCAGCACCGATCAATTCGGCACCGGTCAATTCTGCACCGGTCAATTCTGCAGAATCAACAACCTCTCCGACAGCATC
>JBGSVC010000112.1:0-5840 GCA_041753175.1 Planctomycetaceae bacterium | reverse complement strand
GGTCAGACGCGTATTACTTGTCGTCGCGTGATCAGAACATACATCAGAGCAGATGATCCGACGACGTAGACTTCGACATTCATTGAAGGGACTGTTCCGTGAGCGAGCCACAAAATGCAGATATTCAACGTCGTTATAAGGAGTTTCTGGATTTGATGCCATTAACGTTGGCGCTTGCCGGTTTACCGAGCAGCGACCACGGTCGTTATTTCACTGAAGAGCAGATTGAAACGCGGTTATTTTCGGTCCGCCATGCTTACAAGGCGGCACGCGCTTTGGCTCGGGAATGCGTACAAAAGAGTAGTTGACGAGACGGAATTGCAGCTTGCTATTTTCAAATGCGTTTGCTGGCCCAAGAGCTGAGTATCGATAGAGAGACGGTGTTTATTACTCGTCAATGTCTGATTGCAAAGTGAATTGACTGAAGTTTTGAGGATCATGACGAAAATCATGATCCTTTTTTTATGTCTTTGTCGAGTAACTTCAATGCTCTCAAGACGAAATTGAAACCTGAGAGCCTGGAGTCAAGTAAAGAGTGTATGAGTCTTGTTGACTGGGACGAAGGACGGCTGATTGCGGCCTGCCTGGGGGATGAGAGCGTCTCTGCGGATGGGCAGACCGGTTCTTCGCTGCGCGCCATGGCGATCTGCGAATTTGTCAGACGTCATCGAGACTGGATTTTTCGACTGAGCTATCGCCTGATGCATCACGTACAGGATGCAGAAGACGTCACTCAGGATGTTTTGGTTAGGGCGATCAAGAATCTCCACCGTTGTGATCGTGATCGGAGCGTGCGTCCGTGGTTGACGACAATCACGGTGAATTGTTGCAAGACGGCGCTTAAAAAACGGGCTCGACAACCACGGATCTATGAGGAATTACCCATTTCGACGTTAGAAAACCATTCTCGAATCGGTGACGATCTCGGCGAGGAATTACAAAGAGCGTTAGACACCTTAAATCCGAATTACAAAACCTGCTTTGTCCTGTTCTATCTACAGGAACATAGCTGTGATGAGATTTCAACAATCATGGAAGTACCAATCGGGACGATCAAGACATGGTTGTATCGGGCACGCCACGAACTGATGACTCACCTGGGACGTCGCAACATCTGGCCTGAAAAAATTGGATAACTGCAATGACTATGAACGAGAAGACTACAAATAACGGTGATCTCTGTGGACCTGATTTTCATGCAGGCGTGTGGACGCGTGATTGGAACGAAGCGCAAGCACGGCGTGATCAGCAGCGGATGACAGAACTTCGGGAGCAGGCAGCGGCTTCGTCAGAAGGGACTGAACTTCTGCGAAACGAGGAGATGCTGGATGCATCCATCGCTGCATGGAAACTGTTGTCGACACCTGCCCTGGAAGATGACGGTTGGAATCAGGCGCTCTTAGCTGAGGTTGAACGGCATAGTCGTGTCAAGCGAGTTGACGTGAGACGTCGTCGTTTGTCCTGGATCATCTCGGCGGTCGGTGCGACTTTGTGTCTAGGGGGGCTACTGATGATCATTCGTTTGAATCCGACGGTGAATCAGGGGATCCCAATGGCTTCTCAGATGCCAGAGTCGAACAGTGACCTCAGGCTTAGCGGGGTAGAAGTATCAGAGCAACAGTCGGCTTCAGAAATGAAACCCGATCGTTCGGAGGAAGATCTGGATCAACTTCTGGCAGAGGCGACGTTGTCTTGTTTTGCGTTGGCCCGCGAAACAGGAGTGTCGTTGAGTGAGAATGGGGAAGTCCTGCGTGACGTGGTGGCGGTCCCTGAAGAACGAAGCCTGCCAGTCAGGTCATTACTTCCGGAATCGATGCGAGAGTGGATGAACTCCGAAGAGAGTGTTCCGCTGGACCAATTTTGGCCGTTTTCAAGTTGAACAGGTTAGCCGAATCGAGTTTCGAATGTTCCCCATAATTATTGATCAGGGCAAAGATATGACAGAGTTTTTCGAGAAATCATTATGGATGATCATCGGATCATTTTTGCTGCTGGGAACTGCCATCTGTGAACCGCTGCGAGGGCAAGACGCCGAAGAGTTGAAACGACCTCTGATGGATTATGTCCCTGGCGATGCCTCGCTGGTTTTGGAAATCCGGAATTTGGGGCAGATCCTCGAAGACATTGATCGGAGTGGTTTACGGACTCGAGCGGAATCTCTACCGGTCTATCAAGCCTGGCTGGAGGGGAATCAAGGGGCCCCTTTGGTCAAACTCCGACGATTGATCGAACGAGAAGCCGGTCAGCCGCTCGATCAATTATTGAGTGATCTGTTCGATGAACAGGCCGTCGTCTTTGGAAGGCGTCCGGAAGAAATCACTGTCGGTGACGATCGTGCTGAGTGGGCATTATTGCTGCGTCCCAAAGACAATAAGACTTTGGACACCGCGTTCTTGTTGTTGAGTTATTCACAAAAAAAACAATTCGTTTACGCATTTTTGGGTGACGTGATCGTGATCGCCAGCCAACAGTCAGTGTTGGAAGAAGTGACCCGACTTGTTGAACAAAATGGACAACGAGTGCAACAGGAGGGCTCGCCGCTGATTTCCAGAGAGAGCGTGAGTCGAGGTCCCAAAGAGGGTGCAGGGATGGCCGTCGTGATTGATTATGAACACTGGTTATCCCCACAAGAAAGAGAGCAGGACGAGTTTGCCCGTCATTTTTTTCATCAGTATCGACAGGGAAAGTTGACGATGACGTTTGAGCAAGGCCTGGATGTGTCCTTCAATCACTTTGCGCAGCGACCTGATGAACATCAATATGCATGGGTTAGGGGGCTGGATTCCTCGTCGATGGTTTCGGGCTGCGGACAGGTTTGGCCTCTGCGAGTGATGCGGCAGATTGATCAGATCATCGAAGATTCTGATCGAAAGGACTGGGATCAACTGATCGTGATGACACGTCAGATGGGAGGTGGTGCTCAGAGTGCTGTCTGGTCGTCGCTAGATCGACCTTTTGAGTGGCAGATCGATGCGACATTGCTGCCTGACCCGGCGAACTCAAAGAATCCGAATGCCATCAACAACGCTGACCTGCGAAAAATTGCACGTCCTCTTGTTGACGCGCGTCTGGAAGTTCGAGTGCCGGAGGGGCAAACGTTGCTCAAGTCCTATCTGGAAAGTGTTGGCGATGCGACGGTTCATCTGCTGGCCATCGTGGCGATTCATGAATCCAAAATGAGGCCAAGCGTTCAACTGGAGTTGAGCGGAGGGGCGTCTGCAGAGTCTTATAAAACGATGTGGCTGGATTCATTGTGGGGTATGAAGCCGGGGTATTCGATGAGTGAGGTCGGGTTATCGCTGCAGACGATGACTCGTGATTCACAACTTACTGAGAGAGGCCATGCTGACGAGCACCTCAGAGTTAAAGCCGATTTGGGAGAGAATTCGAATTGGGGGCAGGTTCGTGTGGACTGTGTTCTGCTTCGAGATTTTTTGACGATGTATTATGAGATCTCACAGGAAGACTCGATCGCGGTGACGATTGGAGGACGTGCAGCAGGAGCCAGGCGTGAGTCTGCGATGACGATTGACGAGAAACTCATCGGTCTGGTGCGTATGCTTTCGCTGTTTGATGAAGTCAACATCGGCACCAAAGCCGTGCCGGGTGCATGGCAGATGCGCGCAACGGCATTGACCAGGAAACCGGCTAACGTGGAGTGATTCCAGAACTCTTCAACGCTCACGCTTGTGGGGAAGAGATGCCGAAGGAGTTAAGAATCAGAGAGAAGATCTCTGTATCTTTGTGTGAGGACTTGGCAATTTTGCGTGCCGACGTGGAGATAATGACAGACTTCTGTGAATCCTGTTTGACGAGAGCACCGTGGGAACCTTTGACCAAATCGGCGTTGAGTGGAATCGTCCTGGATGGCAGGTCAATATAAAGTTCGACGGGGTCGTAGCCGGGTTTGCGATGAATATCGACGGTACGGGCATAAGGGGGAGCGAGTTGATCATCGTTCCAGAAGTAGTATGCAAACCACGAATTTGATGTCGAGATGAGAACGACATCGCCAGCATGGGGGTGATTGAGTCCGACGTCTGAAAGTTGATCTTGTGTCAACACCAGATCAATTCCGGGTTGATCCTGGAAGAGTTTGGCGACGGCAGAAATGTCGGAAGGATTCTTGACAAACAGATGGGCGATTTGATGATCGACCATGGCAAAGGCTTGAGAGCCTGGGATATCAAGATGCTCTAAAGAATCCTGCTTGGATACGGCCAACATACCGGCGTCTCTGAGGACTCGGTTCGGATAGACGACATGATTGACATCGGTAATGGCATATTCGCCGGCGACGAGCCATTCGAGGTCAAAATGAAGGTGATGCTCAAACTCCTGATATAAATGACCGATGACGTCATCGAGATCGTGAAGTGCCTGAATAGTTTCAGGAGCATTGGGGCCAAATTTCTGAGCGGCGTAGTCCAGATGAGGCAGATAAATGTCGAAGAAACGGGGTTGATACTTCTTCATGGCGAGGATGGCTGATTCTGCAATCCACTGGCTGGACTTGATGTTGGCCATGGGGCCCCAGAAATTCATAAGTGGAAAGTGGCCCAGGGCGTCGCGCAATTCGCCATAGAGCTCAGTGGGCTGTGTGTAGCACCATAAAGATTCACTGCCATCGGGATTATGAATGGGGGCAGGGGTGCAGATATAATCGGCTTTGGCCCCTTTGGAGAGCAGAGGGAACCACACAGCGGTGCTCAGATGAGGATCGTGCTTTTTCAGAACTTCCCAGATTTGAGGCCGTTGGATTTCCTGATTCCAGGCAGTCCACATCTCGATTTGATTTTTCTCACGCCAGAAATAGCCATTGGCAACGACGCCATGTTGTGCAGGGGAACAGCCAGTCGTCATGTTGACCTGAGCAGGACATGTGAGCGCTGGGAAACTGGGTACAAGTGGTGCACTGTCTCCCCGTGCGGCGATGGTCAACAAGTGGGGCATGTTGATCAGGTCTTTTTGTCTTAGGCCAGGAATGGTGAGTAAGACAAGGGCACGAGCAGCCATAGAATATTCCTTGTGGTGGTCTGTGTGAGTAGTATTCTGGGTAACAACGGATCAGTGTTAACACTGATCACTCGAGGGAGCTTAACTTTCTGTACCACTAGATGATGACGTCTTGTCGAGACGGACAGTTAATTATCTCTGATTTGCGAAAGGAATTCCATCGACTGCGCCGCAGCCTGTGGTGCACAGTGCGAATGTCGACTCAGTTCCACATGAACGCCGTTTGAGTAGTTGATATCTCGTAGGGCTTTGAAGATGGATTTGAAATCGATCTCTCCCTCTCCGAACATGAGATGTTCATGGACCCCGGCTTGCATATCTTCGATGTGGATATTGAAAATGAGCTCACGATAGTGGGTCAGAAAGCGAGCAATCGGCTGCGTTTCGACACACTGGAGATGTCCGATATCGAGAGTCAGTCCGAAGAGCGATGAAGGGAGTGACTGCTTGAGAATGTCGAATTGAGCCATCGATTCGATGAACATTCCTGGTTCGGGCTCAAAAGCCAATGGAATCTCCAAAGCGCTGGCTTTCTCGATCAGTTGGTGACAGCCATCGACCAGGCGTGACATCACGCTCTCTTTTGGCTCAGGCGATTTCTGCACGCCAGCCCAGAAGGAGACCGCATCGGCTTGCAACTCGTAAGCGATGTCGATGGCGTGATATAAAAAATCGAGACGTTGTTGCCTGAGTATGGGTTCAGAAACGAGCAATGTCGGCTCGTGTTTTTGACGAGGGTTGAGCAGGTATCGGGCACCTGTTTCGATCACGCAGGACATTTGAAACTCGGACAATGCCAATTTCCACTCATCGATTTCCTGATT
>JBGSVC010000111.1:0-6438 GCA_041753175.1 Planctomycetaceae bacterium | reverse complement strand
CAGGCACTAGAGAGCTTCAGAGGCAACATCGGTTCGAACTGAACGTCCCATCGCGATGGCATTTCTGCGATCATTTTCATTTCGATGGAACGGTTGGTGTGGGTGAGGATCGAACGAAACAATTGATTCTCGGAGGCTTGCTCGATGATAGCGATCGCGGGCATGAGATGCCCGCCAGTTCCTCCTCCGGTGAAAATTACATTTGCCAGCCTACTCATGCGACTGCTCGATGTCGCGACGGGCTTCAAGAATTGGCTTTACAGATGAGCCAGGGCGTGCACAACGACAAATCAATCCGCAGGCAAGCAGCGTGACCACAAGATTACTCCCCCCATAACTAAGAAGCGGGTGAGAAATTCCCTTGGGCGGTACGAGCGCCGTCACGACGGCGGTATTGATGAGGGCTTGAGTGACAATCTGAAACAAGAGCACGAATCCCAGATTGTATGCAAACTGATCGCTGGCATTTGCCGAAAGCATCCGTTGCCCACTGACGAAAAACAGGATCCACAACACGGGGATCGATAACGTCACAAGTAATCCCAACTCCTCTCCGATGACTGCGAAGACAAAATCATTATTGGCTTCCGGGAGAAAACTCTTCTTTTGGATGCCTTGTCCTAATCCTGTGCCGAAAATCCCTCCAGACCCTAATGTGATCAGAGATTGTTTTAACTGATAAGGCGCCGAGTTGATGTCTCGCAGCGTATCGACATAGCCGGTGATGCGTTTGAGTTGATAGGGCTTGAGGATCAAGCCGACGGATAAAAGAGGGATCATCAGTATTCCCACACACAGGAAGAGTCGTAAGCTCCAACCCCACATGATCATCAAGACGAGTGCACCGATGAACAAAAAAACTGCCGTGCCCAAGTCGGGTTCAATAGCCACAATCAGCACGGGAACGATCACCACTCCTCCGACGGCGCAGAGGACTTTCAACCATCCTCGTGAGGCTTTCAATTCTGACCATGTCAAAATGGGGAATCGAGACAAAACCCAGCAGAGCATGAGCGGCAACGTAATTTTCATGAATTCAGAAGGTTGTAACGACAAGGCACCGAATCGAAACCAGCGACGTGCCCCGTTGATACTGGCTCCAAAGGGGGGAATGAGCACCAGTATGATTGCCAAGAGACTGATGGCAAAAAAGAAGGGGGCTAGCGTCTTATAAAAGCCGATCGGGATCTGGCTGCAAATCATCGCGATGATGGTTCCAAATACCAAAAACGCGACATGCTTTAAGATAAATAATTCATCGAGGTGACCGGGGCGTGTATTCAGGCTGGCCGAATACACCATCAGCAATCCGAGCCCAGCTAAAAAACATGTCACGCACAAAAACAACAGGCGATTAAACATCAGCCCGGATTCGAGCAATGCATCGTCGTTTGTTTTCAATCCTGTTAACACGTTTGCTGTCACAATCATCCCTGACTGAACTGATTTGCCATTCGATCAGTGAATGGTCGCAATTTTCTGCTGATCAAAGCCGTTTGTAGAGCGTCGGTTTTCAATGGGCTGATAGAGTAACTAAAGAGATTTGAACGAGAAAGGGGAATCTGGAGAGGTCTTTGTGGGGTCAGGAGTGTGTTGAAATTGCATTCTTGCAGGAAACAGGAAAGTTGGCACCTCACTCCAGACGATAAATAGCGAATAGAATTGCCACATGGGGGGTGATTGCCGTGGAAATGGCGTTGTCTGATTCTCATTTGAGTTCAGTTTTAAGGTGTCTGTCGGTCGGTCCTTGTAAGAAGATGCAGACAAATCGATGACTCAACCTCCTACTCCAACAAATCGGCCATTTGTCAATATTCTGATGGCCTGCTGCAACATCTATACGCGCGTTCTCATGACGGCTGACAAAAAGGCGTATGCAGGGCACTGTCCACGATGTGCCAAACCTGTTCGTCTGGAAATCGTGGCTCAAGGGGGCAAAACGGGGCGATTTTTTATCGCGGAATAAGCCTCGATTGGTTGACGAGAGTCGCCAATCGGGTTCACCATAAGACAAAGCCTCTCACCTGTTGATCTTGTGTCAGTTTGCGTCGCTCGCTACGATGCGACCGCATTGCCTTATCCTATTCCAATCTCCCGTGGAGACATGAGGTCTTTTCAGCATCGCTGGAGAGAAATGACCATGGATTATCTCATCAAATCAATCGGCAAGAATTGTGCAGGAACCGGTGAACCGCTTCTGCCAGGGTCGCGATGCCGTTCGGTGTTGGTGGAGCGGGATGGTCAGGTGCTCAGGCTTGACTTTGCCGAAAAAAACTGGCCTGGCCAGTGTGAAGACATGATCGGTTCCTGGGTCTGCATCGTGCCGGACGGTCCGAAAAAAAAGCAGGAATTGGATCTGGAAACCTGTCTGGAAATGTTTACCCAGTTGATCGAACAGCCCAATCGCGTCCAGGAAAAAATGGCGTATGTTTTGGCGTTGTTGTTACTCAAAAAACATCGACTTATTCTCGAACAAACTCGCGTGGAAGAAGAACAGGAATATCTTGTGCTTCAAGGTTCACTCGGAGAAGGTCCGTTTGAAATGCGGAATCTTAAACTTGATGACCAGGAAATTGTGCAATTGCAACGTGAAATGATCGAATCGGGAGAGTTTGCGTCCCCTCAGACAGAACACGCTGCATAACAGAGACTTCACTGGCGCGTTGTCGCCATCAGGAAACCAAACACGGATGTTCGGGCCAAAATCAGTTATCGCTCCTCACGACTTAAAGAAGTCGAATCCAGACATTCCCCGTCTGGTTGCCGTTTTCGTGATGGTGGTCAGTCTAGGAGCGATTGGCTGCTCCGGCTCTCGGATGTTTCATCGTGACCAGGGTTTATTCTCTAAAAATCATGCTACCTTCGGCCCTGATGCTCAGCTTACGGATATCGTTGCTCATCTCAATCAGACCTCCTCACAAGTTCATTGTTGGCGCTCGACAGACGCGACTGTTCATGTTTCTGGTTTAGCAGTTCCGTTAAAAGCGATGATTGCGGTCGAAGAACCGATGCAGGCCCGACTCGTTGTCAGCAATCCTCTGGGCCAGCAGGAATTTCAGGCTGGTTCAAACCAACAGGTTGTCTGGACGTGGGAGCGTCGCGATGAAGAGAAGAAAATTGTGACGATCGCTCAGGATGAAGTCTCTGATATGATCGCTCAATCTGGGCTCCCGTTCTCACCAGAGTGGCTGATGCAGGTTCTGGGACTGACCGAACTGGATGCAACTCAACTTAAACTGGAACGCACCTCCACAGATCCCAATACGGTCTATTTGACTGAAAATATCACGCTGGGTGGACGGACCTATCGCAAACAGACCGTTGTCGACCTTCAGAAGGGGGTCATCGTTGGCCACAATCTCTATGATCAACGCTCCACACTGATTCTGACGGCCAGTGTGCGGGATTATCGCAAGACGGATCAGGCGGGTGTAATCATGCCGGTTGAATATGAAATCCGTATGCCAATGGCACAGCAAGGCATGAAAATCACGCTCAATGCCCTCGAAATCAATCCGACATCAATCGACTCGACACTGTGGGATGTTCCGCAGATGAACGGTTACCATGTTGTCGCGCTGCATCCTCAGGAGCAACTCAAATCAATCCCTTCGATTTCTCCTCAAGGGCGTGGTGAGTTTGGACTTCCCGATCGAAAGATGATTACTGAGTATGATCTGCGTGACCCTGCCCGCCCGCTGACAAATAATCGAGTCGTGGAATTGGATCGCCCTGAATTAATTCCTCAGCAGCATCTGGTTTATCCTGTGGGACAGCGAACGCAAACAGGTGAAGCAACTCTCGATCTGAGTTCGCCTCAGTCTCCCACCCAGCAGTCGAATTCACCATCTCCCTGGGATCAATGGTCGACGCCGGCGCCACCTTCTCAACCGATCCCATCAGCACCGCCAACAAATGCCCCTGAACCGACTGACGACTTGCCTGAGTGGGCCCGATAAATGGCATCAATTAAGCCGTCCCAGGTATATGTCTGAGCAACGGCGCTGATGAACAGGCCGCATTCTTGTGCCGCTTGTGCCGTGATCGGGCTGATCGCAGCGAGTTTGATGTGAGTCGATGCTTCATGGGCAAGGTCGCCACAAGTATGAAGCTGATTCATTACCGTCGCATACTGCCTGGCGATTGCGGGGCTGCTTAACCCGACCCAATGCAAGTGGTGATCGTTGATCAAACGCAGTGTGTGTTCGGGAAAGTGATCCTGATCAACATGGTGATAGACAATTACCTCATCGACAAACCGCCCTTGCTCCCGCAATGCATTGGGCAAGTGATCACGACCACGATTGGCCTTGGGCCATAAAATGCGATCCCCTGGCTGGGACTGCGCGAGGAGAGATTCAGCCAGATGTTCGGAACTGTAACTGTTGGGGACAAGATCAGCTCGCAGATGAAATTCTTGAAGGGCAGCGGCAGTCGACTCTCCAATACAGGCAATTTTCAAGTTGTTGAACAGTCGCCAGTCGGCTCCTCTTTGCCAGATACGCCCGAGGAATGATTCGACACCATTTCGACTGGTAAAAACCATCCACGAATAAATGTTGATGTTTCCGATCGCCTGATCGGGTTCGCTCCAGTCATCAGGAGCGACAATATCAATCATGGGCATCAAGACGGGCTGGGCACCCAGATTCAACAACGATTCGATCTGCTGGTCTGATTGATGAACGGGCCTGGTCACGCCGATATTGAGTCCGAAAAGAGGTTTGCATTCGTACCAGGTAATCAGTTTTCGATGCGGTACACACGGACCAATAATCGTCAATGATGGGGGTTCCAGTTGAGCCTGGTGCACATCGTCGACGAGATGCTCCAACGTCGACTCCACGGTTCTTTGTGCAGGTGTCGAGGCTTTGCTGATGACTGCGACGGGCATTTGGGGCGATTTGCCTGCCTTGATCAGGCGGTCAATCAACTCCGGCAAGCGGTGCAACCCCATATAGACAACAATAGTTCCTTCAAAAGAAGCCAGGAGTTCATCGTCAATCTTTCTCTCTGGTTTCAAGGGATCTTCATGACCAGTGATGAAGAGCAATTGGGAAACATGTTCGCGATGCGTCAATGCAATACCGGCGTATTCAGCGGCTGCTGTCGCTGCGGTGATTCCGGGGATGATCTCAAAAGGAATTGCGGCCTGGGCTAACGCCTCGGCTTCCTCACCTCCTCGCCCAAAAATGAAAGGGTCTCCCCCTTTGAGACGGACGACCGTTTTTCCCAAACGAGCTTCGCAAATCAGCCGTTCGTTGATTTCATGCTGATGCACCGTCGTTTCATGAGGGCGTTTAATTCGTCCTGTTTTTTCACACACTCCTTTTGTCCACCGCAAGACCAGAGGATTGACCAACCCGTCGTACAAAACAAGATCAGCCTGTTTCAAGCATTCAATTCCTCGCTGTGTGATCAATCGTGGATCGCCAGGTCCTGCACCGACCAGATACACTTTTCCTATCCCGGCGCTGCCATGCTGATTTGAAATAATCTCGGTCTCAATCACAAAGAATTCTTCCCATGGAGTCGACGAAGCATAAGATTCAGACGTAATGTCGCTTTGATTTCGGTTTGAAGTCGATCACGTCCTCATAATAGACTATAGAACTCTACGCCGAAATGTTGCGACACAGAATTCGCGGTCGTGTTACGACTTCAGTCGCGAAGTGTTTCGCCACTTGTACAGAAAGGATTCCACATGAGCCAGCATTCCCCCAGCGATTTAACTCCTGAACAATTAGCTGTGTTGATCATCGGCCCGTATGCAGATGGTCGATTTGGAGCTGTCACACATGTCTCCATCGATCAGTTCCGCACAGAATTTATCATGCTCGGCAAGGACATCCCTCAGTTTCGTGAAGGGATGAAGTTTTTGCTCGATCAGCATATTCTCAAGCGAATCAATGACGATGAACTAAGCCTGGGCTCTGAGGGACCCGAATTCTTTAAGATGCATTATCCCGGATTCGAGCTGCCGAAATAGAAGACTCTTGGGAATCTCGCATTGAATGTGATAGTAAGAAGGGATGCCTGTTTTTTTCGTCATGGTGAAGATTAAAAATCATACCATACTCCGAATCCCAAAAGTTCTTCGTGGGTATCGAAGAATGAGAATTGGAAGGACTTCCCGTTATAATACTGAAGTCCGGCTCGTATTCGCTTGCGTGTCGAATCGTTTTGCCACATCAATCCTGCAAAGACATTGACCCCGCCGCTATAATCCACTTCTTCCCGAATTTGCCCATTGACGGCCAAAAATGGCGTAGGCATCAAGCCTTGCCCTGCGACAACGGGCATGTAATCAAAGCCAAACTGAAAATGCCACGGCTCGGAACCTCCGTTGACGTTATAGGCGTAGTCGACTTCACCGTAGAGTCGCAGGTCGGGGGTGGCATAGTAGCCGATCGCAAATGTTACGGCATCTCGCAGATC
>JBGSVC010000110.1:0-4127 GCA_041753175.1 Planctomycetaceae bacterium | reverse complement strand
ATGTCGTACCACAGCCCTCCCCTTCGGAGTCAGCCCAGATCTTCCCCCCATGATGCTCGATAATGCGTCGACATAATGCCAGTCCGATCCCGGTCCCCTCGGAACGGGGGTTCAGTTTTTCGAACAGTCCAAAGATCTTGTCCAGATAAGGCTTGGCGATTCCGATACCATTGTCACGAATCGTGACGGTAACAAATTGCCCTTTCGATTCCGCCGCGATCTCGATTTGCCCATCGGATGCCGGACAGAACTTGATCGCGTTTTCGAGAAGATTCTGGATGACTTCCCCTAGTCGGGTCTGGTCGCCCTGGACAGAGGGCATCGGCTGGATGAGATTGACCTTAATCCCTCGCTCGCTTAACAGTGGTGCAAATAAATCGAGAGACTCTTTGACTAGCTGCTCCAGAGAATTGGAAACACTTGCCCCCTGCACTCGGCCCACGCGCGACAGATCCAACAGTTGATCAAGCAAACGACGCATCTTCAACGACGCCTGACTGATCTCCTCAATGGAGTCATTGATCAATAACGGATTGCCTGTTTGCAGATCCTCTTTGAGTGCTCCCAGATATCCTGAAATCGTAATCAACGGGCTTTTCAGGTCGTGGGAAACGGTATACGTGAACTGTTCGAGTTCCTGATTTTTAGCTTCCAATTCAGCAATTAACTGCTCGCGTTCATCCTGATACAGTTTCATCTCGTGGATATCAATTTCTGCCCCCAACATGCGCAGCGGCTGTTGCTTTTGATCACGCGAAACCACCATCCCCCGATCCAGCACCCACCGATACTCTGCATCCTGCTGATATTTCATGCGGTACTCCACTTCGTAAAATCGCGTGGAGCCTTGCAGGTGTTCATCGAGAATTGCCTGCACACGCTGGCGATCTTCAGGGTGGATGGCATCCAGCCACGTTTCGATCCGCGAATGATATTCTTCTGCCGCCTGCTGAATGGCATTCCAGCGTCGACGCAGGTAATACACATCACCCGTGGCAATGTTCCAGTCGTAACCATGGTCACAGATCGCTTCGATCATCATGCGAAAGCGACGCTCCGACTCCTGAAGCTGATCAAAGGCTGATTTTTTCAACGATGCATTCACGAACATCTGCGCAATCATTTCCAGAAGCGCTGTGTCGACTTGATCAATCGTTTTGGTTTGACGGACATGCGCCACCCCCAGCAGCCCGATCCACTTGTGATGTCGAAGCATCGGAAAATAAGCTGAGGAACGCGTGCCAATCGAATTGAGCATCGCCCGTAACGTCTGGGCTTCAGCAGGAAGTTCAGACACGTCTGGAATGATCACCGTTTCACCACGACTGAGCCTGGAACTGACAAAACTATTGGCTCGAATCGGCACACGCTGCAAATTTTCTTTGACGGATGAGACCTCACTGCGAACCCATTCATGTGTCACCTGAACCAGATCGTTTTCTTCATCGGCAGTCATCAGGTAGCAGCGATCGGCATCCAGATGCTCTCCAATAAATCGTAATGAGCTATCGATCATCTCTTCGAGCTGATGAGGCTCGACGTTAATCAGATCTCGACCCAATCGGGAAATGAAGGTTTCAAACTTGAGACGATCATCGAGCTTGTCGTCGCTGCGTTTCTTCTCAAGGGCATTGAAGATCATCTCACCAACGATCGAAAGCAACTGGATGGTCCGTTCATCCCAGGACCTCACATCTTCGGCTGAAAGACCGACCACTCCCCCCAGGCGTTCTGCCCCGAGCATGGGAACCAGCAGCAGCGATCGCGTATTTGAATCCTGCATGTCCCGCTTGAGCAGGTGATGATCGGGCAGGCGTTCCAGATCTTCAATCGCGATCGACTCACCTGTTTTGAGTATCTCCAGCAGTTTCCCATAATCTTCGAGTTGAATCTGTTGAAACAACGCCATGCGAGAAATGACATCCTGATCGAGCCATTCATAGGATTGTCGCCCCAGCTTCAGGTCATCGGAAAACTCGATGATATAACACCGGGAAACGCGGTGAATCATGCCAAGTTGTCGGATGATTGCGCGGATCGCTAACTGCACATCTTTGGAGGCCCGCTTGACAAACTCCGCACTCATCTTGGCGATGAGCGTTTCCAAAGAAAGTTGAGGGTTGATCGACTGCCAAAACGCCGTATCCGCCAGCGTGTTGAGATTCAAATTCTCTCGATCCTGTCTCATGTCTGTCGCCCGCCGATCTGTGATGATTCTTTCAAGAAGAGTCTGTCTGGTCGTTTCCAACAGGAACTGGCACCGCTTTTCCTGTTTTCTCTCCCTGCCTATGATATCATACCAGATCACAGATCGCGTGGGTGAACGCTTGTTTTGAGCCGAGCCTGTCAGGAATTGTAACGATTCCACCTCTGGCCATCCGCCAAGCAATCAACCCCCACACCACAAATACACGAAAACGTAGATCGACCACCGGTTCACAGATATGGACTACTACAAAGTACTTGGCGTTTCCCGAGAATCCTCCGCCGACGAGATTCGCAAGGCGTATCGCAAACTCTCCCGCGACAACCATCCCGATCGCAAACCGGGCGACAAACAAGCCGAGGAAACCTTCAAGCAGGTTCAGCAAGCCTACGATGTCCTGGGAGATCCTGAAAAACGTGAACAGTACGACCGCTATGGCTCGGCGTTTCAAAATATGGGCACCGGTCCTAATCCGCGGGGCCGTTCCGGGGGTCATCAAAGTGGACCTGTCGATTTTGAATCCATGTTCGGCCAGGGAGGATTCGGCGGTAGTGGTTTCAGCTTCGACCTTGAAGACATCTTCGGACCGGGCGCTTCCCGAAAAGGGGCCGCCGAACGGACCGGGCGTCGTCCCGCGAAAGGTCAGGATATCAAAACCGACATGTCTGTCCCGTTTCATCTGGCTGCCCGTGGTGGCACCTACGAACTGGCACTCGACAAGGGCCAGGGCGTGGAACGACTCGACGTCAAAATCCCAGCCGGCTTAAACGATGGCTCCACCATTCGGCTCGCCGGTCAGGGAGCCCTCGGCCAGGGGGGAGCATCCCCAGGCGATCTGCTGGTCACGATCCATATCGCCCCTCATCCCTACTTCAAGCGCGAAGGCAACAACCTGATCCTCGAAGCTCCCATCTCAATCATCGAAGCAACATTGGGAGCCAAGATCGATGTCCCCACGCTTGACGAAGGAACCGTCGTCGTCTCCGTTCCGCCCGGGACCTCGTCAGGAGCACGACTGCGCCTCAAAGGCAAAGGCATTCTTGATCGACAAACCAAACAAGCTGGCGACCAGTTGATCGCCCTCAAAATTGTGGCTCCAAAATCTCTTCCCGACAACGCTATCGAGCTGTTGAAATCGTTTGAACAGCTTGTGCCTCAACATCCACGTGAGACACTATGGAAATGAACCGATCCTCCGATCATGTGGCCACTCCCCCTACCCTGCGGTTCTCCGCTGCCAGGCGCAGCGCGACAGCACTACTCCTGCTGTTGTTGCTGCTGACACCTCCCGTATTTGCCACTCAAACGACAACCCCAGACACTTCGTTAACACCCACCCAGTCCCCACCTCTCTCGGAACCTTCTCCGGTTGAGGCAGACAGCCAGCCCCTTCCGGAGAGCCAGCCCGGTCTCGTACTTGTCCCTGCAGAGCAGGCCAACGCCGAGGAGATCGAGCGACGACGAAAAATGGCCGAGGTGGGGCTGCTGATTCTGTATGGCATCATTATCGTGGGATTGTTTCTGGTCGGGATGGTCGTAGTGCTGGGGAGACGTTATCGACGCCTGGCTCGACAGGCCGCCCCCCAGTGCAAACCGATCGATCCGTTCTGGTATCTCAAGTCCGACCCGCAGACGCGCGCAATGTCTCAATCACAAACCGATCTTCTCGAAGACGAGCAAACCACACATAACGACCTGGAAAACGATTGACCTCCCGATTTCCAAACTTCGATAAAACGATCGCTGTGTCCCTTCTTCAGATCACCACTCACACCTTAGTGAGACCTCCTGACCGCATCCCGTCAATAACCACCGGACCCATCGTGACGAACAACCGTTCTTTCTCCTCCGACCAACGACTTCGCAGCCAGCATGACTTCGCTCACTGCTACGCCCGAGGGGTCAAGGTCAGTCAGGATGG
>JBGSVC010000109.1:0-12917 GCA_041753175.1 Planctomycetaceae bacterium | reverse complement strand
ATCCTGATGGAAACTGCTATACCATAATCCATCATAAATAATGTCACTGCATGTCTGTGAGACATAGGTTTTAAATCGCATCGACTGTCGCGACAACGTCAGGTTTTCGAGTTCCCGATGTGCCAGATGCAAGATCACAGCCGCCGGCGCTTCATACACCTCTCGTGACTTGATCCCCACCAGCCGATTCTCCACATGATCGATTCGCCCCACGCCATGCTCGCCGCCAATTCGATTGAGCTCTTCGATCAAAGAAACTCCATCAGTCTCGACTCCGTTGAGCTTGATCGGACGTCCCTGTTCAAATTCTACTTCCACTTCAACAGAATGATTCGGAGCATCTTCGGGAGCGACTGTCCATTGATAGGCATCAGCCGGCGGCGGCAACCATGGATCTTCCAGCACACCCGCTTCCACACTCCGTCCCCATAAATTGACATCGGTACTGTAGATGCTCTTCTTGGTTGCTTCGACTTGAATCCCATGTTTTTCAGCGTATTCGACTTCTTCAGTCCGAGTCCAGCGCCATTCCCGTACAGGGGCAATCACTTTCAAATGCGGAGCCAGTGTTTGAAAAGAGACGTCAAAACGAACCTGATCGTTCCCTTTTCCCGTACACCCGTGAGCGACAGCCTGAGCATTGTGCTCTTTGGCAATCTCAGACATCCGCCAGGCAATCAACGGCCTCCCAAGCGCCGTTGCCAACGGATACTTGCCCTCATACATCGTTCCCGCCATCAACGATGGCCACACAAAATAATCCACAAACATATTGCGGACATCTTCGACGATCGCTTCAACTGCGCCCGTTTTTAATGCCTTCTCCTTGATCCCCTCAAGATTGCGTTCCTGACCCAGATCACAGGTATACGTGACTACATCCATGTCGTAGGTTTCATTGATCCACTTCACCGCCACCGATGTGTCCAGACCGCCACTATATGCCAGAATGACTTTATCTCGCGCCACGTCTTACGTCCTCTATGTAAAAAACTTCTATTAATGAACCCTGAATTTGCTGTTTCAGAATTGGGTCGAAATCGTCATCCGAAACTATGTCAAACAGCCCGTTGATTTTCTCAACAGGCTGCAGGGATCCAGACATGGAATCACCAAAAACGCCCGTTTTCAGGCGTATTTTTCATGCTAATCCCGACTCCAGGTTGAATTCCAACAGACTGTGAGTTCTGCATCATATCAGATTCCCGCTTCAACTAAAGAGTCTCAGACAATCTCGAAGTCAGGAAATTCGATTGTAGCGATCAGACAGACTTTGCCGATATTACCGAAGTGTACGGGGGTGTTCTCCCTTCATTGCCAGACAGAAGTCTCACGACAATTGCCTCGTAACGCCTGCAATTGAAAACACTTATGGCCATTCATGTCGCGACAATCTGTTCTCAAACACTAATGGCAGCCCTGTTGCTGCTCTTGACTGGATGCGCGGCGTTCCATCCGATCCAGGGGATTGATGCCAACACATTAGCATCAGAATACTTCACGCCTTACGGGGCTCGCTCTCATCTTCAGCCGATTGACCTGGCTCTTTTAGGACAGGCTAAACCGCTTGAGCATCATGTTGATACCGGCGATGTCCTGGGAATTTATATTGAAGGCATCCTTGGCAAAGAAGAAGAATCTCCACCTGTTTTTGCGCCTGGTTCTGATCGTTCCGCACCCCGGATCGGTTATCCCGTCCCAGTCCGGGAAGATGGCACGATTTCAATCCCGCTGTCACCTCCGATCTACGTTCGAAACCTGACTTTGCAACAAGTGGAAGATGAAATCAGACGCGTTCAAACCAGTCAGGGTGGGTTGATCAAACCGGGTGCCGATCATCTGGTTCGAATTATTGTCGGGCTTCACAAGCCCCGAAGTTATCGGGTGATGGTCGTTCGACGCGATCGTCCGCAAGATGTCAATGAAAATTTTGACAACGGTCAACTCAGTAATAACACCCGCAAAGGGAGCTCGACATTGGTCGAACTTTCTGCTTATGAAAATGACATCGCACACGCGCTGGTGCTCAGTGGCGGCCTGCCTGGACTGGATGCTGAAAACGCCGTATACGTCATGCGTTCTCGCGGCCGGTTTTGTCAACTCTGTGCCCAAGAACAACACTGGGAACAGACACCCTATAGTCCGCCCAGCGCGTTTCCATCTCCTCTTCCAACGACGCTTCCCTCGCCTCTTCCAACTCAATCGACAGTTCCTCCTTCACTTCCTGCTCCCGTCAACACGCTTGCCCCTTCTTATCCCAGCCAGCCCTCACCGTATAACGATTCGGGCTGGTCGACCCCAACAACATCAACGCCACAGATCCGGGGTCAAAGTCCGACCAGTGGAATGATTCAACAACAGGTTTATGAATACCCGACGCAAGATCAACATCAACATATTCAACTGATCAACCAACAGACTCCTTTCACACAATCCGTTCCTGAAATTGATGATTTCTGTCCTCCCGACGACTGGATGGCCCATTGCCCTCATCAGGATGCAACGCTGAACAACTCGACGGTTCTCAAAATTCCATTGGCACTTTACCCTGGCGAGACTCCATCGTTTCAACCAGACGATGTGATCTTGCATGATGGAGATATCGTTTATATTGAATCTCGAAATCGTGAATTCTTCTTTACAGGTGGCCTGCTGGGCGGGGGGCAATATCCACTGCCTCGTGATTATGATCTTGATATTATCGGTGCCATTTCGCTTGCCGAATCGCGACGTGTGCTCAACAACAATAGTATCGGTGGGGCATCGACCTTGAATCAGGATGTCACCGTCGGGGCATCAAAAGTCATCATCATGCGATCGATGCCAGACGGATTGATTATTCCGATTCGGGTTGATCTGGATATTGTCAAACAGGACCCTTCTCAGACAGTACTGATCCAACCGGGCGACCGCATCTTCCTGCAATACACTAAAACAGAAGCCTGTGCTGCTTTCTTCGAACGCCATCTCTTCCAGGGGATCGTCAACGGCACCGCCAACGGTCTGGCATTTGGACTGTTTAGTAGTAATTAATCGATGATTCCAAACATCCAATCCTGCTGATTCTCCTGTAACTGCTCTACTCATCTGGCTTGATGAATCGATAACATGGTCGAGTGTTTTCGACTTTGTGTCTCTATTGATCATCAAGTGGCTATGACCTTTTCATCTACTCGTTGCTGGCAAGATCAGAAAATCCTCGCGGTGGGGCTGGGGCTGTTTGGGGGTAACGTCTCGGCGATTCGCTTTTTGGCAGCCCGTCAGGCGAGGCTGGCAGTCACCGACAAACGGACACCCACGGAGTTGAAATCATCGCTTGATGCCATTTCCGATCTTTCCATTGATCACTTCACGCTGGGCCATCATGACGTCCGTGATGTGGATTGGGCCGATGCGATTCTGGTCAGTCCGGCCATTCCAAGAGACCACCGACTGGTTCAGGCAGCACGGGAACAACGCAAACCGATCATTACGGAACTCGAACTTCTGCTCTCTCAAACGAATTGCAGGATTGCTGCAGTAACCGGGACAAACGGGAAATCGACGACATCGGCGTTGCTGGCTCATTTGCTTTCATCGAACGGTCGGGTTGTCTGGTTGGGGGGAAATATCGGACACAGCCTCTTGGGTGAGGGCGATCGAATGTCGGAGGATGACTGGATTGTGTTGGAAGTGAGCAGTTTTCAATTAGCCTGGCTCCCTGCTGGGATGCTCGAACCAGACATCGCCGTGCTGACTAATCTGGCTGCCAATCATCTGGATTGGCATGATGACTTTGAGGATTATGTTCATTCCAAACAACGCCTGTTTACCCACCAACGTCCCGATCAGTTTTCAATCATTCCGAAGGAAAATCAGGACTTTGGTCTCTCATTTGGTTCACGGGTGATTCATCCGGAATCGACGCTGGCGTTACTTCCAGAGGGCTGGTTTGAGGATGTGCCGCTTATTGGAGATCACAATCGAGCCAACGCTCTGCAGGCGATCACTGCGGCTTTACAAACGGGGCTTGACTGGGAACACATCCAGCCCCGACTGCGGACCTTCGCGCCACTGGCTGATCGACTTCAAACAATTGCTCAGTTTGACAACCTCACATTTATCAATGACTCTGCTGCGACAACTCCAGAATCGACCATTCAGGCTTTGAGTTCGGTCAAAGGCCCCATTCATCTGATCCTCGGCGGGAGCGACAAGGGGTCAGATATGCTGGAGCTTTTGAATTGTGTCTGCAGTCGCTGTCACTCGTGTGCATTGATCGGTCCGTTGGGACCGCGACTGATGTCTCAGTTGTCCGAGTTGATGAACTCCCGGGCTGATACGAAAACGCCCGTGACTGATTGTTTTGAATCACTCCAGAGGGCCTTCGCATGGATCACGATGCAGGCGCAGGCCAGTGCGGCGAATTCTCAGACGCCGACTGGCCAGACCGTATTGCTTTCTCCCGCAGCGGCGAGTTTCCCGGAATTCCTCAATTACAAGGAGCGGGCTCATCGGTTTATTGAATTCGTCACGACCTTTCAAAAACATCAGGGGGCTTAGAGTTTTATTGACTGACTGGACTGCGCCGGAAAGTCATTTCGGAATGAGAAGACTTTCTAGTCGGGTGATACGATCGGTGTTGATACTGAGTTTGGGACGGTGTGTTTGGGACGGTAAGTCTGGTATCAAGGTTTGTGTTTATCCGAACATCGTTCGGCGTTTGGTTATTTCAGATTTTTACCGTTTGGGATGGCGCCGACACGACGTGCCCAGCCATACCAATGGTCTGCCATTTCGTCGGCGAGCGATTTGTGTTGATCCAAGAGATTTTGTGTTTCTGTACGATCTTCATCGATATTATAGAGTTCCCAAGTTTTCGGACCTTTCGAAACGAGTTTCCATGGTCCTTCTCGGACAGCGCGGTTTTCTTCGTGTTCCCAATACATGGCACTTCGTGGAAGATCGTTGCCTGTGAATGCGGGAACGAGGCTGGTGCCTTCCATGGGGAGAATTTTTTCGCCTGCGAATGTTTCTGGATAGGTAGCATTGGCCAGATCGACACAGGTCGCCATCAGGTCGGGGAGATAACCAGGTTGTCGATAATAGCCACCGGTCTCAGGAATTCGTCCGGGGGCGTGAATGATCAGAGGTGTCGAGATGCCTCCTTCGTGGGTGAAGTGTTTGTATTCTCGAAATGGGGTATTGGATGCATTTGCCCAGGCTCGGCCGTATGAGGTGAAGTAAGGTGTGTCAGGGTGGTTAAGATCTTCAAGTTTTTGAGAACCAAATTCCCCGCCTTCGGCGCATCCTCCGTTGTCAGAGAGGAAGAAAATCACGGTGTTTTCGAACTCGCCGTTGGCTTTCAGGGTTTCGATGAGACGACCGATATTCTGATCCATCCGGTCAATTTGAGCGGCGTAAATCGCCATCCGATAATCCATCTCCTGCTGTTTTTCCTGGTCGAGTTCATTCCAGGGTGTAGAGTCGGCGTCTGTTAATTTCCAGGACTGATCGATAAGACCGATTTTGATCATGCGTTCGTAACGTTGACGACGGAGGGCATCCCAGCCGTGCATGTATTTGCCGCGGTATTTTTCGACGACATCGGCGGGTGCCTGCAAAGGCCAGTGAGGCGAGGTGTAGGCCATATAAAAGAAGAACGGTTGATCGCCATGGGATTGATGGGCGTCGTTGAGAAATTCAATGGCGTGGGTGGTGAAATCGTCGGTCAGGTAATAATCATCGCCCCCCACCTGAATAGGGTCGTTCATGAATGTCACGCCGCGATTCTCAAGGGGTTTCATATAGTTGGTGGCACCGGAGAGGATGCCGTAGTATTTTTCGAAGCCACGTCCCAGAGGATACATGGAGAGATCATTGAGGCCGACGTGCCATTTGCCGGCCATCATGCAGTGATAGCCTGCTGGTTTGAGGACTTCGGGGATCGTGACACATTGATGATTGAGGAACCCCTGATAGGCCTCGAGTTGTGAGTTGGTATTTCCTTTTTTCTCGGGGTCGACGGTCATGTGGCCGATGCCGGTTTGGTGAGGGTGCAACCCTGTTAACAACGAGGCGCGTGTGGGGCAACAACGGGCGGTGTTGTAGAATTGGGTGAAACGCAGTCCCTCTTGTGCGAGGGCATCGAGGTTGGGAGTCTGAATTTCTCCGCCGTAGCAGCCGATGTCAGAGTAGCCCATGTCGTCGGCCATAATGATCATGATATTGGGGCGATCATCTGCGGAAACAACTGAAAGAGGAAGGATCGTCGCTGTGATGAAAAGAGACATCGCGAGGTTCGAGGCGAACCTTAAATTCCATAGGAATGTCTTTTTGGAAGGCATGGAGTCGTGAAAAATCTTCATCAGCAGAGATCCTCGGGATTCAGGTTTTAGGCGGGCACACATCAACGGCAGATTATGTTTTCCACGATATCGAGCTGCCGTGGATTGTCAATCATTGATTGGGAATTGGTTAGATCGTCCAAAATGTTTGACAACATTTCAAAACTTTTGAGGGGTCGTTTCAGAAGAAATTAAGTATTGTCGAATTTCTCATGGCTTGACCAACGAACAAAAACACGTACTATGAACATCATGACAAATAACTCCGAACACCTGTGTGTGAACCTAGCACTACTCCTAGAAGCCCTTTCTGGATAGTCAGCGGACAGGTTGTGTTTCAATAATCGAAAACCTGAGGTCCCTGGCCTCAGGTTTTTTTGTTTTCTGTCGTCGTGCAGAAAGGCCTTTGCGGCGACAGAAATGTGAGTGTTGATTATCCTGATTCTACTTGACACGAACTGATTTAATGAGGAGCCGACATGTCGGACGAGACGAGAGCAAGCATAGTTGCGGACCATGACGAGATGATTACCATTTTTGATACAACGCTGCGTGATGGCGAGCAGTCGCCGGGATGCAGTATGAATATCAATGAGAAGTTGGAAGTGGCGGCGGCTCTGGTGGAGTTGGGCGTGGATGTGATCGAGGCTGGATTTCCGATTGCGTCTCCGGGAGATTTTGAAGCGGTCAAGGCGATTGCGCAGAAGTTTGGAGATCGGGCGATTATTTGCGGGCTGGCTCGTTGTCGGGAAGATGATATTGATCGGGCTCGGGATGCGATCATGGATGCTCAGAAGAAACGGATCCATGTCTTTTTGGCGACATCGGCAATCCATCGACAGTATAAGCTGAAGATGGCGAAGGAAGAGATTGTCAAAAAGGCGGTGGAGATGGTCTCTCGAGCGAAGAGTTATTGTGAGGATATTGAGTTTTCGCCAGAGGATGCGGCGCGGACGGAACTGGACTTTTTGTGTGAGGTTGTGGAGAAGGCGATTGAAGCGGGTGCGACCACGGTCAACATTCCTGACACAGTGGGATATGCGACGCCGAGTCAATATTACCATTGCATCAAGACACTCAAAACGCAGGTTCCCAATATTGATCGGGCGGTGATCAGTACGCATTGTCATAATGATCTGGGGTTGGCGGTGGCAAACTCGTTGGCAGCGGTGGAGGCGGGAGCGCGACAGATTGAATGTACGATCAATGGGTTGGGGGAGCGTGCGGGGAATGCGGCGCTGGAAGAAGTTGTGATGGCGCTGCGCACGCGGAAAGATTATTATGGGATCGGGTCGCGGATCAACACGCCGAAATTGTGTGCGATCAGTCGTCTGGTGTCGAATATCACGGGGATGAAAGTGCAACGCAACAAGGCGATTGTGGGGCAGAATGCTTTTGCGCATGAAGCGGGAATTCATCAGCATGGGATTTTGCAGGAGCGTTCGACCTATGAAATTATGCGAGCGGAAGACGTCGGGTATGTCGGAACGAATCTGGTGTTGGGAAAACATAGCGGTCGGCATGCGTTTCGGGATCGGATTGTGACGCTGGGATATCAACTTGATGAGGAGGTCTTTCAAAAGGTCTTCGACGATTTCATCAAGTTGGCCGATAAGAAAAAGTCGGTGTATGACAGTGACATCGTGGCGTTGATCGAAGATCGTCAGCACGATATGCCGGTGACCTGGAAGCTGGTGCGATTTCATACGGCAGCGGGGACGGGGACGATTCCGACGGCGACTTTGGAAATGCATCATCAGGATGGAACGGTCGTGACGGATGCTGCGACCGGTGATGGGCCGATCAATGCGGTGTTTGTGGCGATGGAGCGGATCGTGGGGCTTCAAGTGAAGCTGGAGGATTATAAGGTCAATAGTGTATCGGAAGGGAAGGACGCGCTGGGAGAGGTGACACTGGCTGTGAGAGAAGGGAGTCGGGTCTTTCATGGTCATGGAGTGAGTACGGATATTATCGAGGCGTCGGCGAAGGCGTATTTGCAGGCACTCAACAAGGCGATTGCCACGAGTGTTTGAGACCTCGTGGTTGATTGAAATGGTGTGCCAGATGGATGCCCGGCATGGGAGGGAAACCTGATTGGTGTTTTGAAATGAAGGTCGTTGAATTTCGTCTGGGAATTGACGCCAGGATTGATTAAAGTGGAGTGGCATTTTTGTGGTTTTTGTGGATTTGTGTTTTAGATTGAATGTTGAAAAACTCCCTTGAATGAACCGACGACGAGCTTTCGACGCACGCGAAGTGATCACGCCAGTGAAACGGCGGAAGATTATGTCGAGGAGATCGATGAGATCATCGCGCATGCTGGGCGGTGCCGAGTGGTTGATCTGGCAACGGCGTTTGATGTCAGTCATGTGACGGTGACCAAGATTGTCTCGCGGTTACAAAAAGAGGGTTATGTTGAGACTCAGCCATACGCGCCGATCACGTTGACTGAATCGGGGAAGAAACTGGCCCAGGAGGCGCGACTGCGTCATGAGTTGGTGTTGAATTTTTTGTTGGCGATTGGAGTTCCTCCGGAGATTGCGGCTTTGGATTCGGAAGGGATTGAACATCATGTGTCTCCTGAGACGCTGGCCTGTTTTGCTGAGATCACGAAACGTTTTCAAAGAAAATAAGAGAAGATCGAAGGACGGTTTGACTGTTGTGTGGAGTTCTGATGAGCTTGCGGCTGTCGAACTCCTGACGTGGATGGTCACAAAGATGCGGCAGCGATGCGCGTTGCGTTTTCCCGCTGCACGCCTCGGGGTTCGAAAGTTCCTCCACGGGGAACCGAGGCGGTCAATTTTCGTTGGCATCTATGATGCTTGAGTGATAAAAGTTGGTGAATCCGCCGTGTGAAGAGAGTGCTGTTGACATCATTCACGCCTGGTCTTTTAGAAACAGCGACCAGGAGGTCGGGCGGAGAGACGAAGTCCTTCGATCTATGTCATGAGGGAAGTTAATGAACCATAAAATCCGACAGTCTATTGAAAATCAACGGGCTGTTGGGTGATGAATGGGGACATGATCGCGAAGCATGTCCCTTTCGATTTAAGGGGAAAAGTTGCGCGGCGAGGTGGTGTTTGGATGGGGGAAGAATTTTGAATTAAGTATGTGAAGTTAGAGCGGAGGAGATGGGCAAGATTTGCGGGGAGAGGGTTGCTTCACAGGTGTTAACTTATAGGAGTCAAACGCGTTCCACATTTAAGGCAGCACTGCCTAGTTGTTAGGCACTGGGGTATTGTGGGAACATTTGAGCACAAAAAAGTCAGAAAATTTTTCGTTGGAAAATCTCGATGTAAAAAATACAAATTGGTGTGATGTGGCTGATTTGGACCACGTGGTTTTTTGGAAGGGCTCAGATTTTGCAGTCGTTTTTAGGGAAATGAATTTCGGGGCTTGAGAACGGTGAGTCCCGACGGATGCTTTTTCTTTTCATCACGAGGAGTTACCATTGAGCGCTACAGTTGAGTCACATTCTAAACTCTCAAACGGAAAGTTAGGCCATTCAGCCGTGAACAGCACATCCCCGATTGCAACGTCCGCACGTCAAGCCGCTATTACCGCCGTTACGGGTTACAAATCGACCGCCCCGACGCTGGATTTTTCAGAAACATCGGTCCAGGAGTTGTATGGAGCGAACGTCTTCAGCAAAAAGGTGATGAAGGCACGATTGCCGAAGTCTGTCTTCAAGTCAGTGATTTCGACGATTGAAGCGGGTAAGAAACTTGATCCTGCTGTGGCTGATATTGTCGCTGCAGCGATGAAGGATTGGGCGATCAGCAAAGGTGCGACGCACTATGCACACGTGTTTTATCCGTTAACGGGTGCGACGGCAGAGAAGCACGACAGCTTTATTTCTCCTGATGCTGATGGCAATGCGATTACGGAGTTTAGTGGTAGCCAGTTGATTCAGGGTGAACCGGATGGTTCGAGTTTCCCATCGGGTGGTATTCGTGCGACATTTGAAGCCCGTGGATATACGATCTGGGATGTGACAAGCCCGGCTTATATTCTGGAAAATCCGAATGGAACGACGCTGTGTATTCCGACGGCGTTTGTTTCGTGGACCGGAGAGGCGTTGGATAAGAAGACGCCTGTGCTGCGATCGATGCAAGCTCTTAATAGCCAGGCACAACGCATTTTGAAACTGTTCGGACATACTGATGGTGCCTTTGTGGCATCGACAGCTGGTCCTGAGCAGGAATACTTCCTGGTTGATCGACACTTTTTCTTCACACGACCTGATTTGTTACATGCAGGCCGGACATTGTTTGGCGCCAAGCCGCCGAAGGGTCAGCAGTTTGAAGATCATTATTTTGGTGCCATTCCTGAGCGTGTTTTGGCGTTCATGCTGGAAGTGGATCGTGAGCTTTACAAGCTGGGAATTCCCGTCAAGACTCGTCACAACGAAGTGGCACCGGGACAGTTTGAAATTGCTCCGTTGTTCGAATCAGCGAATCTGGCGACTGACCATCAGCAGTTGGTTATGATCACGCTGAAGCGAATTGCTGAGAAGTATGGCATGGCTTGCCTGACTCACGAGAAGCCTTTTGCGGGAGTCAATGGATCGGGCAAACACGTGAACTGGTCGATGGGAAGTTCCAGCCAAGGGAACCTGCTCAATCCTGGAGACACGCCACATGACAATGCACAGTTTCTGGTATTTTGTGCGGCTGTGATTCGAGCCGTGCATAAGTTTCAGGGATTGTTGCGAGCGGTCGTGGCGACTGCGGGTAACGACCACCGACTGGGTGCCAACGAAGCACCTCCGGCGATCATCTCGATCTTCTTGGGAGATCAATTGACGGATGTGTTCGAGCAAATCAAGAAAGGTGGCGCGAAGTCATCGATTGCCAAGGGCACGTTGACGGTTGGTGTGGATGTGTTGCCACCGCTGCCTAAAGATGCGGGTGATCGTAACCGGACGAGTCCGTTTGCGTTTACTGGTAACCGCTTTGAGTTCCGTGCAGTCGGTTCTAATCAGTCGATTGCAGGGCCATTGGTGGCGATGAATACGATCGTTGCTGAGTCTCTGGATTATTGTGCCGGTAAGCTGGAAGCAGCGACTGGTGGAGACGCCAGCAAGTTGCATGGGGCTGTGCAGTCTCTGTTGACAGAGATCATCAACGAGCATGGTGCGATTGTCTTCAATGGCAATGGCTATTCTGAAGAATGGCATCAGGAAGCGGCCAGCCGTGGTTTGCTGAACCGTAAGTCAACGGCTGATGCGTTGCCTGCGTTGGGTGAAAAAGAGATCGAAGCCCTGTTTGAGAAGTACAGTGTGCTTTCGCCACGCGAATTGTTGAGCCGCTATCACATCTATCAGGAGCAGTATTGCCTGTCGGTGGAAGTGGAAGCGAAACTGACGATCAGCATGGCCCGGACGTTGATTTTCCCGGCCGCCATTCGGTATCAAAGTGAGTTGGCTACGACGTGTGCGAATTTGAGAGCTCTGGATTTCTCATTCGACATGGATACGCTGGAAGAAGTGACTTCGCTGGTCAAGTGTTTGCAAGACAGTATTGCGAAATTGACCGAGGCGTTGCATGAAGCAGAAGACATGAGTCTGGAGAAGAAGATTCGACATCTGTGTGATGCTGTCATGCCATCGATGCTGTCGGTTCGACAGTGTGTTGATGAGCTGGAAGGCATTGTTGCAGACGATATTTGGCCACTGCCGAAATATCAGGAAATGCTGTTCATCAAGTAGTCTTTTGTTTGAAAGACTTATTTCTCATAGAACTCTCCTAGTCGGCGAAAGCTGGCCTGGAGAGTTTTTTTGTGGGCGGAGAGGGGGAGAGGGCTTAGGGTTTGGGGATTAGGGATTAGGGGGAGAGGGCGGGCGTTGGGGGTCGAGTGCGGGCGTTGCGGCTCACACGGAGGTTCGCCCTCCCGGTGGAGGGAGAAGAGGAAGAAGGAAGAGGGGAGAAGAGAATTATTTAACACAGAGCGGCTTAGGGCTTAGGGGGGAGAGGGCGGGCGTTGGGGGTCGAGCGTGGGCGTAGCGGCTCACACGGAGGTTCGCCCTTCCGGCGGAGGGAGAGGAGAGGAGAGGGAGAAGAAGGGTTGACCACGGAGCGGCGGAGGGATGGTTGTGATTGGTGTGATCGGCATAATCGTCGTCTTGGGAATTTTCAGGAGCGGCAAGGGGGACGTGGTTGGTAAGAATTCCGCAGATTTCCCAAATTCCATTTGCACGTCGGAAACTGTGACCTAGGTTTTGGTAGCTGATCTTAACCAACCAATCGAGGCAAGTGTCTCGAACGGATCAGTCAGAAAAAAAACGCTTAGTCAATCATGGGTCGATGGGCTGAGTGTGACAAATTAATTGAGAGGGTTCCCAATGAAATCATTCATGAACAACGTTAAAAGCTTCCTGGTTTCTGAAGATGGTCCAACAGCTGTTGAATATGCAGTCATGTTGGCATTGATCGTGGTCGTTTGCCTGGCTGCTATTCAAGCCATCGGAACAAACGCCAACACCAAATTCGGCCAAGTTCGCGACGCCTTGACATAATCCGATCCGGGATTATTGGCTTTATACAGCCAACCGGGTGGGAGTTTCTCCCCGGTTGGCTTTTTTTTCTAAAC
>JBGSVC010000108.1:0-2744 GCA_041753175.1 Planctomycetaceae bacterium | reverse complement strand
GTTGAAGTTATGCCTCTATAGGTGCTTGATGCGATTTGCGTTGGTGCCCTTGTTGCTGCGGAGGCTCCAAGAGTAGAACCTACTCCGATGGCAGCACCCGCAACGGTTGCCCCCGCCGCAGTTCCGGCAGTGAGGGATGGTCCACCACTGAGAAGCCCAGCCGCAACGCCCGGAGCGTGCCATGAAAGTGCCGCTACAGCGAAACATACGACTACGAGATTGAATAGCTGAGTCCAGCTCGGGTCGGGTGGTACGTTAAAAGCTTTTATTATTGGCACAGTGACCGAAACTAAAAACCCAAGCACCATGAGCTTCACACCGAACGAGATGATGGCCCCGAAAACCTTCTCAGCTAGGAATGCTGTGTGCTTGAAAACTCCGAATGGAATCAGGACTAGTCCGAGGGTTGATACAATTGCGAATTCCAAATAAGTGACGAAAACCTGGATGGCGATGATGAAATACGCTCCCAGAATTCCGAGAGCGCAGAGACCAGTGATGATGATGTCATGAAGGTGGAATAGAACGTCCCAGTCGCCAAAGCTCTTCAGATGGTCGAGGATTGGAAGGGCAACAAAGAAGCCCGCATCAATTATAGTCGACGGGTCGCGGACGGAAGCTAAGGCATCGCCTCCATTTGCACTGGCCGTCTTTCCCGTTTGGATAAAACCTTCAACAACAATTGAAAGCAGGGTCGGATAATTCTGAACAACGAAAACAAAGAAGCCGAGTAGAAGAATCTTCCGCATCAGCGGAACAAGCCCATCGCGACCTGTAATTGCCCACCACAATGCCGCCAAGGTTAGCTCAATGCCTGCGAGAAGCGTGAGAAGGCTAAACGCACTTCCGGCGACGCCTTGTTGGCCTAGGCTAAATATATCCAGTAGCTGGTGAAGAATGGTGGTGAGTGAGCCGGTGTTCGCTTCCATGGGTTACCTTTTAAATGGATTTTCTGGGATGGGATTGCCCTGGTATGGCTGGCCCCAGCCATCAAGGACATGGTCCATCCGGTTTCTTGCGGCAGCGGATGCCCCGTTCATTTGCATCAGATAGGCAGTATGGGCCTGTGTATATGTGGCAAGCTGCGCATTGAGGCTAATGAGATTACCCGAAATAGTTCCTGCTATTTGGTTTCCTGCCTGAGTGGCTTGGAGCATACCCACTGCTCCCTGTGAATCAGACATGAGGCGATCGAGCTGTGCTTGCGTGGCAGGCAATGATTGTAGAACCTGCGCTCCGGTTTTACTTGCGCCTAGTACCATCTCTCGGGTTGTCTTTATCCACTTCTCTACGTCCGCTGCCATAGAGGAGCGACTAATGGGATCGTAGATTGATGAAAAATCCGGGTAGAGACTCTCAAATTTGGACTGAAGAGTTGAAAGATTCTGCATCAGGCCATCGACGGACCCAACTGCCGAAAACAGGTCGTTAAACTGCGATGAGAACTCTTGGATAATATCAAACGGTAGGGCCGTAAGATTCTTTGCTTCATTTGCAAGTGAGATAACCTGATTCGCGATCATTCGTGCTTCGTTGAGATTGCTTACGAGAGCACGAATAGCTGAGAGGATATTCTGGCCAAAATTGGAAGGGTCAAACACCACTATTGCGTGAGCTCTCCCTGGGGAAAGAATCACTGCAGCTGCGGATGAAGTGCTAAAGAGAATGAAACGTCGTCTATTCATGCTACCTCCTTCACGGGATCGCTTTCGTTAAAATGTAAGGCGTAATCGGCGAGGCCGAGATGGCTCAGGAATCGGTGGTTAAAGTCCGACGTTGAGATGGCTTCAGCCTTGAGTTGCGTCGTGAGCGTTTGCTGCTCCTTGCTGGTGTGTGTGCAGTAGGAGAGAGCAAGGGGCGCGAGCCCGAGCTCGAAGAGACGATTGCCGATAGGAGATGTGTAGTAATAGTCGCGTTTTGGCTGCGCCAAAGTGACCAATTCAATCTGTCGTTTGTTGAGTCCAAATCGTTCGTAGATGCTGCTTGCTTCCGCTGATAGCGCGTTACTATTTGGAAGATAGATCTTTGTGAAACACGCCTCGCGCAAGGTTGAAGCTATGCTGCTTTGCGAGATGTCCGTGATGCTCTGGGTTGCAAACACGACCATCACATTGGCTTTGCGCAAAACCTTCAACCATTCTCTGATCTTCGCTGCGAACGCTTTGTTGTCGAGAAATAACCAGGCTTCATCGAGAACTAAGAGCGTCGGGCGTCCCGTGAAGCGCTGCTCCAAGCGGTGGAACAGATACGAGAGAACAGGAAGAACTACGGACGGTGTTTCCATCAGCACTTCCATTTCAAAGCACTGCCATGGGGAATAACTGAGAGTGTCCTTCGAACTATCGAGGAGATGTCCGTGCGCTCCCTGTATGGTGAAAGGGAGTAATGCCTGCCGTAAAGATTCGTCCTGGAGAAGTAATGTTAATCCGAAAAGCGTGCGCTCTTCCGGCTTCGCACTTGCCAGGCTCACAATTGCTCGCCAAAGAGCGTCTTTTGTAGAGGGAGTTACGGCTGCGTTCTGTTGTGCAATGAGTTCCAGCACCCATTCGTGGGCCCAACGACGTTCTTCGGGTTCATCGACTCGCGCGAGAGGCTGGAAGGCGAGGGGAGTTCCCTCTCCACCCAGGTCGTAGTGATCTCCGCCTACTCCGGCAGTCAGAGTTCTGGCGCTTCCACCTTTCTCGAAGATGTAAACTTGGGAATCTGGATACCTTAGAAATTGGGCTTCGATAAAGTTTAATAGT
>JBGSVC010000107.1:0-2855 GCA_041753175.1 Planctomycetaceae bacterium | reverse complement strand
CACACCACAAACCCAGATCAGCGTCGTCAGTCTCACCCGGCCCATTGACGCGACATCCCATTACGGCGATGGTGATGGCGTAGTCCTGGGCGTAGGAGGTCATCTGTTTGACCTGCTGAGCCAACTTGACGAATTCCTGATTCTCGACACGAGAACAGCTCGGACAACTGATGATGTTGAGCGTGGGCAGCCCGTAATCCACGAATGAGCGAACGCGTCCGGAGTAGATATCGTCGATGATTTTTCGACCAGCCTCGATCTCTTCGAACTTGCGATCGTTGGGGACCGTTAATGAGACACGAATGGTATCGCCGATGCCGTGACCAACGAGTTGTTCAAAGGCGATGCGGGTTTTGATGACACCATCTGGAGGCATCCCTGCTTCAGTCACACCCAGGTGGAGCGGTACATCGGGACGCTGGGCTGCAAATCGCTTGTTGACCTCGATGACGTTCTTGGGATCTGAATCTTTCAAGGAAACGCAGTAACGAGTGAAGCCCAGGGAGTCGAGTAGCTCGCAATGGTCGAAGGCCGATTCGAGCATCGGGGAGATGGAGTCGTGTTGGTCAAACTTCTCTTTTTTCGCTGGATCCACTGAGCCACAATTGACACCGACACGAAGGGCACAATCGTGCATGCTTGCGACATCGACGATGTATTTGACCTTGTCCTGCCAAGGTTTTTCCCGCTCATGATGATACAGATGGCCGGGATTATATCTGATTTTGGCGACCGCCGGTGCGACGATCTCGGCCATACGATAATTTTCCTGAAGATCGACCGACAGATTTGCCTGGACTTGCTGACTGATTTCCACCAGCGCAGCAGCATCCTGTTTGCTATCGACAGCAACACGGATGATGTCTGCTTTGGCTGCAACCAATTGATTGATCAACTCGATTGTCGCCGGGATATCCTGTGTGTGGGTGGCAGTCATGCTTTGGACTGCGATCGGATGACCGTTTCCAATGCAGATGGTCCCTACACGAACTTCGCGAGTCGGGTTACGTTTGATATCCATAAATAGTCCCGTAAGACAAACTGCCTGAAAGCCGAACAGAGGAAAATAACCCTGACAAAGAACACGCGTTTACATTTCGTCGAGGAGTTCAACGGCGGCAAACTTTTCCCCTTCGAGCATGGACAGTGACGCTCCGCCACCGGTGCTCACGTGAGTCACCTGTTCAGCAAATCCCAGTTGCTGAACTGCAGCGGCAGAATCCCCTCCGCCGATTATGGAGACGGCGTCGCTGTCAGCAATGGCTTGGGCTACAGTTTTTGTTCCATGATCGAAAGGAGGCATTTCGAAGACGCCCATCGGCCCGTTCCAGACAACTGTTTTTGCGGACTTGAGTAAGTCAGCATAGTGTTGCGCGGTTTCCGGACCAATATCGAGTCCTTCATACCCATCCGGAATTTGACCTGCTTTGACAACAACTTTATTGCAATCGGGGTTGAATGCATCGCCACAATGCGTATCGACTGGCAATATGAGTTTGCCGGCGCCTTTGGCGATGAGTTCTTTGGCGAGTTCGACTTTGTCCTTCTCGACGCGGCTATTACCTGTTTTTCCGCCTTGAGCCAGTGAAAACGTATAGGCCATCGCTCCGCCAATGAGTACTTGATCGCAAATGCCCAGAAGGTTGCTGATGACGTTAATCTTATCAGAGACTTTCGCCCCGCCCAGAATCGCCACGAACGGGCGTTCGGGGTTCGCAATGACTTCCGTCAGATATTTGATTTCTTTGGCGACCAGGAAACCGCTCACTTTGGGTTTGCCAGTCATCGCCATGGGAACGGCGACCATTGATCCTTCTTTACGGTGACATGTCCCGAACGCATCGTTGCAGTAAACATCGCCGAAGCTGGCGAGGGTTTGAGCATAGTCGGGCTCACCCTTTTTTTCAGCTTTATTGAATCGAACGTTTTCCAAAATCAAGACTCCACCAGAAGGAAGAGCGGCGACTTTAGCTTTTGCGTCTTCACCGACGGTATCAGTGGCGAATTGAACGTCTTTCCCGAGAAGTTCGCCGAGTCGTTTGACGACCGGCTTGAGAGAGTACTTTTGATCTTCTGGACTACCATTGCCCTCGGGTCGGCCGAGGTGACTCATGAGAATCACTTTCCCACCGCGATCCAGAACACTTTTAATCGAGGGGAGAGCTTCAACAATGCGTCGATCATCAGTGATGTGGAGGTTGTCGTCGAGAGGGACGTTGAAATCCACACGCATTAATACAGCTTTTCCCTGAACATCGACATCGGCAATTGTCTTTTTGGCCATCGTTGCGAATCCTGTATGTTGAAACCTGTATGATGAAAAGAGTCATAAAATCAGCAGAAGAACATTAACAGCTTTCACTCTGTTGTCATGTCGAGCGAAACAGCGCCTATGGTATGTTGCAGGTTCGGGAATTCCAAGCCTATGTGAGTTCAGAAGAAGACAAAACACAGTGAACATTTCGAGAATGCTGTCAAAACAGCTTTCTGTTGGCGGCTGGAGCTCGTATGATAGGATCAGCATAAGATGAAATTCCTCGAGTAAGTTGCCATGACAGCGATCGGATGGATCGCAGAAAAATGATTAATACACGCAGACGACAAATTGCAGAACATGCCGCTCGTTTGATTCTAACCGGTAAATCGTCGACGTTTTCTCAGGCTTCCCGGCAGGCGGCTCGATGGGTTTCCCGAGAGAAAGTTTCCAAAGAGGACAACCCGGGACGAGCTGAGATCGAGCAACAGCTTCATCTTCTTGCAGGTCGAGATGCCATGTCGATTATTGATCACATGAAAGAAGATGTCATCGATGATGACGTCTATGACTATGATTATCCCTTGATGCTCCTGGAGCG
>JBGSVC010000106.1:0-2289 GCA_041753175.1 Planctomycetaceae bacterium | reverse complement strand
TCGTCAAAATACCCGCTCCCACCATGCTGGCGACTACGACAAAATGACCCGTCCAAAACCCAAATCGACGCGGCGGTTCCAGACCATCAGGCTGGGCTAAAGTTGTCTGATCAGCACAGGGCGCACCCTCAGACAGCAGGTCGGGCATTTGGCTCATGCAGGAGTACTCGTTGGTGATGTGGTCATTTCAGGGCGCTGGGAAACGCTATCATGACGATCCTGCAAAAAAATAACCACCCTGTTTTCCAGGGTGGTTATTTTTCAAATCGTGCATAGTGAAGCAGACGAACAACACGTCAGCGTCAGGCCAGCAGTTTTTCAATCACATGATGCTCTTCCACTCCGGTCAGCGTCATGTTCAGGCCCGCCGTGCGCACACTCAGTTTCTTATGGTCAATCCCCAGGCAATGCAGAATCGTTGCCTGCAAATCGTGGACGTGAACGGGGTCTTCGACTGGCTTCATACCGAGTTCATCGGTTTTCCCGATCGTTTGGCCTGGTTTGATTCCCCCACCCGCCATCCACATCGTAAAGGCATGAGGATGGTGGTCACGACCCTTGCTGCGTCCAAGCGCGACTGAGGCTTCGACCATCGGCGTGCGTCCAAATTCTCCACCCCAGACCACCAGTGTTTCATCAAGCATCCCGCTACGCTTCAAATCCTTAATCAGCGCAGCAATCGGCTGATCCGTTTCGCCACACTGTTCCTTGAGCTTACCTTCCACATTGGTATGGTGATCCCAGTCAGCGTGATAAAGCTGGATAAACCGCACGCCACGCTCCGCCAATCGCTTGGCCAGAATACAATTATTTGCAAACGTTTTCTTGGGATTACCGGGCTCTGCGTCATACATCGCGATCGTCTCTTTGTCGATACTGCCATAATCCATCAGTTCAGGCACCCGCGATTGCATTCGATACGCCATTTCATAGGCTGCAATTCGTGTTTGAATCTCAGGATCAGCCGTCAGACTGGCACGCTTCTGGTTAAACTGATTGATCAAATCCAAAGACCGACGTTGTGAAACCTGATCCAGACCAGCAGGCGTTGAGACGTGCAAAATCGGATCGCCCTGGTTCCGAAAAGGAACACCTTGATGAGAACTGGGTAGAATCCCCGAACCCCACATCGCTGCCCCGCCGGAAAGATTCCCGCCGCTGGTCAACACCACAAACCCCGGCAGATCATCGGCTTGACTGCCAATCCCGTAAGTCACCCACGACCCCATGCTGGGTCGTCCGGGAACACCATTCCCCGTACTCACAAACAATTGTGCAGGGGCATGATTGAAGTGATCAGTATGCACCGTACGAATAAACGAAATCTCATCGGCAACCGACGCCAGATGCGGCATCGCTTCTGAAATCTCTGCTCCACTTTGGCCATGCTTGTTAAACTTGAAGACCGGTGCCAACACCGCCGCATCCGGCTGAATGAACGCCAGACGTTGCCCTTCCAATGCTGAGGGAGGCAACGACTTGCCGTCCATCTTCACCAGCTCCGGCTTGTAATCAAACAAATCAAGCTGGCTAGGCGCACCCGCCATAAACAAAAAGATGACCCGCTTGGCCTTTGTTTTGGGAAGCAGGTATCCTGAGGTATGATCCGGCGTTGCACCAAACAGATGCGTCGACAGCGGCGACTGACCAGCCAACAGCGATGCCAACGCAATTTTCCCCAGACCTATCCCACAGTCTTGAAAGAACTGACGTCGCGTTTTTTCCAACAAAGGATGAATCATAGGTCGTTCCGTAGTCTATTTTCTGATTCCGGGTAATTTCCGGATTTGAATGAACGTTTAATTTCGTTGACAGGCAGCGGTACTTTTAACTGTCCGTCTCTCTTCAAATAGCAGTTAAGGTTTGACGATCACTTCATCGAGGTTCATCAACACCCGAGCGACCATCGTCCAGGCGGCCCATTCGGGTGTTCCTTTGTTCGTTCCTAAAAAGGCATTGGCATCGAGTTCACCCTTGGTAAAGCGATCAAGTTGCTGCTGATAAAACTCAGTCAGCGCCGCCACATCCTCAGCCTCAACCGGACGCGTCACAAATCGTCGATACAACCGATTCGCAATCTCATCGACACTGGCTGGCTCCTGACTGACTTGCTGAGCTGCATGTCGCGCCATCTCCAGATACATAATGTCGTTGAGCAGCGTTAATGCCTGCAACGGAGTATTACTTCGATCTCGCTTGACGGTGCAGTTTTCTCCAGTCGGAGCATCAAAAACGGTATACGTTGCAAACGGCGCTGTGCGCTTGGAAAACGTATACAACGAACGTCGG